>JAFORL010000147.1 GCA_017393285.1 Lachnospiraceae bacterium | reverse complement strand
TTATTCAATAATTTCGGCTATATTTTCCTTGGATGTTCTCCATTTCCTCGTCGTACACACCGTGTACGCACTGCGGGAATGTCGTTATCCAAGAAAAATCTATCTCGAAATTCTTGTATAAAAAGACTCCGAGAGAACATATAACAATGAAGGAGGACAAAGCTATGATAGAACTTAAAGGTGTAAAAAAATCCTTTGGTAAACAACAAGTGCTAAAGGATGTTTCCATAAAAGTAAATGACGGAGAAGTAGTGGTAATTCTCGGGCCAAGCGGTTCCGGAAAAACTACTTTTTTAAGATGTATCAACTTTCTTGAAACAGCAGAAAAAGGCACCATGGTATTTGGTGATAAAACACTGAATTTCACGCATGTGAAGAAAAAAGATATTCTTTATGTGAGAAGACATTCTGCTTTTGTATTTCAAAATTATGGACTATTTGCCCATAAAACTGCCCTTCAAAATGTAATGGAAGGGCTTACCCAGGTGCAGAAAAAGTCCAAAACAGAAGCCAAAAAAATAGCAGAAGATACTCTGAAATGGGTAGGTCTTTTTGACAAAAAAGATTTTTATCCATCCCAACTATCCGGCGGACAGCAACAGCGAGTTGGTATTGCAAGAGCTGTGGCACTAAAGCCTGACGTTATCCTTTTTGACGAACCAACCTCCGCATTGGATCCTGAATTAGTGGGTGAAACATTAGAAGTCATCAAAAAAGTTGCAAAAACAGGAATTACCATGATTGTAGTTACTCACGAAATGTCCTTTGCTGAAAATGTTGCAGACAAGGTTATTTTTATGGATGGCGGTGTGGTAGTAGAAGAAGGAACACCTAGTGATATTTTCTATCGTCCAAAGGAAGAACGAACAAAACAGTTTTTAGCAAGAATTCTGCCAAAGGACGATTATGTAATTTAACTATAATCCTTTATGATTATTTATTATTCATACAAGCGCTATTTGACAAAAAACAATTAAGAAACGCACTGATGTTATGAAGGTTGTGAAAATCATGAAAACACTCTATTTATTATCTTATACGCAAAGAAAAAGAAAAGAAAGCGACACCCTACGGATTATGAGAGATATCATAATTCTAATTATTCCTGCCATCATCGAGTATTCCTTTCAGGCACTTGTAAATTATGCGGATTTTATCATGGTTGGCAAATTAGGAATGAAAGCCTCTGCAACCATTGGAATTACCAATGAGGTTACTTTTCTCGTAAAAGCGTCAGTAAATGCCCTAAGTGTAGGTGTAGTTGCATATTTTGCAAAAGAAATCGGTGCTGGAAGAAGAGACAAACTGCAAAACCCAACCCTCCAGGCATATTTGCTGGCATTTATCATTGGTATTTTCACTACAATAATCCCGCTTTCCATCAGTCCTGTTTTGCCGAAACTTTTGGGAGCCTCCAAAGAACTTCGAAGCACCGCTTCCATTTATTTTGCAGTTTCTTCCTCGGCAGGATTCTTTTTTTCTTTCAATGTCATTGCCGGAAGTATTCGCAAAGCAACCAAAGATATGAAAACACCTCTTATCATCAACGGATTGGTAAATATTTTAAATATTATTTTTAACTGGTTTTTTATTTATCCTTCCTTAGAATTTTCTTTATTTCAAAAAACGCATCGTATTCCACGAGCAAATATGGGAGTAACAGGAGCAGCTCTAGCAACAGCTTTATCCATTACCATTGGTGGAATTGCTATGGTGCTTATAAATGAAAAGACAAAAGAACTTTCTATTAAAGATTATATTTTTTCAAGAAATATACATAACCAAAATCATACAGATAATCTTCACGAAACAATCTATAATCATAGTTTAAATTTTTTTGTTGTTTTGAAATCCTTAGGCTTTCATTTCACACTTTCACTCAAAAATCTTAGAAAACTAATGGATAAAGATATGATGCGCACCTATATTGTTGTTGGTATGCCTGCATTTTTCACTTCTGTCATCACAAGTCTTGGTCGGGTTCTCTTTACTGCTATGATAATTCCTTTAGGAACCTCGGTTTATGCAGCCCATTCCATTTCATTTACAGCAGAATCTGCATTTTACATTCCAGCTGTCGGCATGGCAAGTGCAGTAGCAGTTTTATCCGGAAATGTGAAAGGCGAGGGGAATCAAAAGAAACTAAATCACCAAACAAATCTGGTATGTATACTTATCATTATTATCATGCTTATGGCAACAAGCATTATGTTACTATTTGCAAATTCCATCATTTCTATATTTACCACAGATGCCTATATCCGAAAAACATCCCCAGTCTTACTTCGAATTGTGGCGTTAAATGAACCATTTTTCGGTGTTTCTATTGTAATGCAAAGTGTTTTCAACGGTATCGGAAAAACAAAACCACCACTCATTATTTCTGCCTTTACACAATGGTGTGTCAGAATATTAGGTGTTTTTATATTTGTTTCTATCCTTGGTTTTGGAATTAAAACAGCCTGGCTTTGCATGATTTCTGACAATATTGTAAGAGCCATTCTTCTTTATAGTTGGTATTGGATTAGTATGAAAGGGAATCCGCATTGAGCTGGAGAACAAAGAGTTTTGCTTGCAAAACTCTAGCGCGACCGCGGTATTGCGCAGCAATTAACTCCATCTCCGCGGTCTGCGCATCCTCGCGGAGCGTTTTTTATGTAATAGGAAATTGCATCGCTATTTCCTATTACATAAAAAAATAATCGGAGAACATTTATCGTTCTCCGATTATTTTTTTACTAACACCTCCAGGAAAGAAAGCATTTTTACAAATTATCATACAAATCTTCCGTAAAGGTAAGACTGCCCTTATATCCGGCATAGGTTCGATTAAATATCAATCGTTCATTTACTGGAAAGGCTCCAAGAAGGAACTGTATTTCCTTTTCCAGAGCAATTTCCCGTTCATTACTGCTTCCAACCAGTAATGTAACATCTTCCTCTTCTCTGATTGCCTGATTAATCTCGTATTGATCCGCTAAAAATAATACCTTTGGTGGTTTTGCATATTCTAAATCCTGTATTTCTTTTATAATACGTTCCTTATCTTCCTGACGGAAAATCGGCTCAGAAATAATCACAAGTACCGGTGTAAAGCTATAGTCATTTGCAAGGTATCTGGTGTAACCCACTGCCGTATTGGCATCTGCCACTATGGCAAATTTTTTCCAGCTTACTACGCCGATTGCCTGTCCCAAATACTGATACACATAATCTTCTTCCTTTTCGATAACTGCTTCTACCAGTTTCTGATTCAGTTGCAACGCATCTGCCACAGAACGCACAAATTTTGTGGTATCGGTAGCTCCTACAAATAAGCCAGGAATTCTAATGCTTGGCACACCAAATTTTTCTTCGAATTTCTTTGCAGGGCCTTGAAACAACCATGGATTTACAATAATGTTTAAGGCAGCACCGGAACATTTCTTAATATCTTCCATGGTCTGATGCTTTGTAAAAAATGTATTAACTTTTAGCCCTAATTGTGAAAGAATTCGGTCTATTTCCTCCAAAGTACCACTCCAAAACGGATCATGGTAGGGTACAATACCAAAAATATTGACTAACTTAGGATCTTTTGGAACATCTTTTTCAATAACCTGGTCAATCAATGTATTCCAGACAATTTCGTATCCCAGATTACTATCTCCTGCAAATCCCGGTGTTTCGATAGGATACACAGGATGTCCTTCTTTTACAAATTCGTCTGTCACCCGCACGATATCATCTCCAATGATTCCTGCGGTACATCCCGTCAGCACAAAATAAGCATCTGCATCAATGACTTCAATTGCACCCTGAATGGTTGAGCGAAGTTTTTCTGTACCACCAAATACGACTTCTTTTTCTAACATATTGCTAGAAGGAATGGATACTCCGCTTACAAAGCAGGAACTCTTATGACCGGATTGTCCCTGGTCGGCTGCTGTCGTTTGCATACAACATCCAGGACCAGAATGATAAACCGGACAGATTCGGTCAATGGCACCTAAGACGGCATTGATTCCTGCAAGTACGCATCCACCCTTTGGATTTTCCATAATTTGTGACATATTCTAATTCTCCTTTCTGATTTCAATGTACTGACAAAGTAACCCCACATGTTCTCCTACTATCAATACTTTTTAAACCAGCTGTTAACACAGCAGCTTCCGTATTCGCAACCTACCCATAAATGGGATACTTGTTCATGCCATTTAGTTATTAGGTATCAAAACTGTATTACATGCAAGTATGTATTTTCTTTGTCAACGGAAAACACTTTCAAAATAACTATTCCTGTTTTATTCGTTTGAAGTGATGTATTTAAAAGCATCTTCCTGATACCAGGATTCCCGATATGGAAGTTTCACATGTTTTGCAATCTTTTTATTAAATCCCGGATTTTCCAACTGGTCTGCTATCTTATTTCCCAAGTATAACAATCCGTCATATCCCATAGTCGGACGCTTTCCATCCAATACATGGGTAGTAGGAATACCTAATTTTGCAGCCCATACCGGCACACCAATAAACGCATCCGGCTTAATCTTATTCAGCAGATTTACCTGTTCAAATGGCTGCATATTGGCAATATCCACCACATAATCCTTATGTATTTCATTTAAATATTCGATATCCACTTGTGCATCTTCATCATACGTAGGTGTTTCTAATCCCACCAATTTCATGCCAAAATCATCAATCAAAGCTGCCGCTGCAAAAGACCTTCCAGTTCCTCCGCAGACAAACACTCTTTTTCCTTGCAGACGTTCCTTTAGTTTGGCCACAAGGGGTTCAATACGTGCATGCTCTTTTTTAATGATTTCCTCAACTTCCGCTTCTTTTCCAAGTACCTTTGCAATTCCCCGATACCAATGGTCAGTATTTCGAATACCGATCGGCATTACGGTATGGGAAAATGGAATTTCATAATCTTCCCAAAGCGTCTGCATAAACTCATCAGCAAATACCTTACAGATAGAAGTAGATGCTTCTGCCGCAGGTATTTTCTTGATTTTTTCCAAAGAACTGTAAAACGGAATATAATTCACTTTTGCTCCTAAGGCCTGTAACATTCGCTCCATTTCCTTCTGGTCTGCATAGCTGACTGTAGTAGGGGCAAACAGATTTAAAAGTCCTTTTTCTTTCTCCACCTTCTGGTGTTTCAAAATATACTTATTGATTGCAAGAAATGCCGCATCAAAT
>JAFORL010000146.1 GCA_017393285.1 Lachnospiraceae bacterium | reverse complement strand
TCTAGGGATTTGCGGCTTGATTGCACCTGTGACGGTGAGAAAAAATACAATACGATTTGAAATTCCATTTATGATTCTTGTTACGGCTATGTTTGCCGGACTGAGTTTGAATGATGGAGTATTGGAACTTCACGACGGTGTTTATTTTGGAATTGCCTTTTTGGTGTATTTAGTGTACATTGGCATTCATGCAAAAAAACATGAAGAGTTGTATGAAACAAAGCAGGGGGAAGAAAAAAGAAGTCTTAGCAGACATGTGATGTTTGTGACAGCAGGTATTGTGGTTGTGTTTTTGGCAAGTGAAATGATTGTTTCATCAGCGGAAATACTGGCGAAATCAGCACATATGACCAATCGCCTGGTGGCACTTACCATTTTGGCGTTGGTAACTTCTTTGCCTGAATTATTCACTTCCATTTCTGCTGTGAAAAAGAAGAAAAATGACATTGTTATTGGAAATATCATTGGAAGTAACATTTTCAATATTTTGTTTGTGTGTGGTGTTTCCACAGCAATCCGACCGGTGATGGTTTCCAAAGATTTTGTTGAGGATATTATAGTGGCGCTTGTGGCAGCTATCGCCTTATTTATAGTTGTTATTCCTAAGAAAAAATTAAATTACATTTCAAGTGTAATGTTGTTGCTTGGATATGTAGTTTATGCGGTTTGCAGAAGTGCAGGATTATAAAAAAACTCCGAGAGAACATGAAAGTAGAAAGGTATAGTTATGATATTTGAGAGTCATGCTCATTATGAGGATCATAAATTTGATGAAGATAGAGAAGAATTGCTACAAAGACTTCCAAAGGAAGGCATCGAGTATGTAGTAAATGTAGGTTCCAGCC
Organism: Lachnospiraceae bacterium; assembly: GCA_017393285.1. Taxonomy (GTDB): domain Bacteria; phylum Bacillota; class Clostridia; order Lachnospirales; family Lachnospiraceae; genus CAG-411. The sequence continues at coordinate 1,739 of JAFORL010000146.1, read as the reverse complement.
TTGCAACCTGCAAAGAAACGTTGAAACTAATTGATAAATATGCGTATATGTTTGGTGCCATTGGTGTGCATCCGGAGGAATGTGCCGAGTTAAATGAGGAAAACTTTGCATGGCTTACATCAGTGTTACAACATGACAAGGTAGTTGCAGTTGGAGAGATTGGCTTAGATTATTACTGGGATGAACCGGAGCGGGAGATTCAGAAAAAATGGTTTGAGCGTCAGATTGCCTTAGCAAGAGAAGTAAAATTACCGATGGTTATTCATAGCAGGGATGCGGCAAAAGACACGCTGGATATTATGAAAGCCTGCAAGGCAGAGGAAGCAGGAGGCGTGATTCACTGTTTCTCTTACGGAACCGATATGGCGAGAGAATATCTGGATATGGGATTTTATATTGGAATCGGCGGTGTAGTTACTTTCAAAAATGCAAAGAAATTGAAGGAAGTGGCAGAATATGTGCCAATGGACAGAATTCTTCTTGAGACAGACTGCCCGTATATGGCGCCGGAACCTCATCGTGGAAAGAGAAATTCTTCTTTGTACCTGCCACATGTGGCTGAGAAAATTGCAGAGATTAAGGGAATTTCAGCAGAAGAAGTGGTGCGTATCACCAATGAAAACGGCAGACGTATGTATAGAATAAACCAATGTTAAGAAGGAAGGGAAACTATGGCAACATTAGGAAATCCGCAGAACACCATAGAGGTTTTGCAAAAATATAATTTTAATTTTCAGAAAAAATTTGGACAGAATTTTTTGATTGATACACATGTATTGGAGAAAATCATTGATGCAGCCGGTGTCACAAAGGATGACCTGGTGTTGGAAATTGGCCCGGGAATTGGAACTATGACCCAGTATTTGTGCGAAAATGCCCGTCAGGTTGTGGCAGTGGAGATTGATAAAAATCTGATTCCTATTCTTGAAGATACTTTATCTGCCTATGACAATGTGGAAGTAATTCAAAATGATATTTTAAAGGTGGATATCAATAAAATTGCACAGGAAAAAAACGGTGGAAGACCAATTAAAGTAGTTGCAAATCTTCCATACTACATTACAACACCGATTATTATGGGATTGTTTGAGAGTCATGTACCTATCGAAAATATCACGGTTATGGTACAAAAGGAAGTGGCAGACCGCATGCAGGTAGGTCCCGGAACAAAGGACTACGGTGCATTGTCTTTGGCGGTGCAGTTTTACGCTGAGCCTTATATTGTTGCAAATGTTCCACCAAACTGTTTTATGCCAAGACCAAATGTAGGTTCTGCAGTAATACGGCTTACAAGACACCAAAATCCGCCGGTTGAGGTAAAGGACGAAGCATTGATGTTTCGTTTGATTCGTGCATCCTTTAATCAGCGAAGAAAGACTTTGGTGAATGGTCTGACAAATTCTCCGGAATTAACACTTACAAAGGATGAAATTCTGGAAGCCTTAGAGAAGATGGGACAAAAGCCAACGGTTCGGGGAGAGGCATTTGGACTGGAGGAATTTGCGGAACTGGCAAATCTTTTGGCAAAATAGAAAAGCATGGATAAGAAAACGAGCCTGTCATCAGGAAAAATCCTGATGACAGGTTCGTTTTTTGTTTAATAGGAAATTTCGATTTTTTGAACAGAAAAAAAGAAACGTATGTTCGTCGAACATACGTTAGATAAGGAAAAAAAGGGCGTACTTGTCTAATGATTTTAGAGGAGATTAAAAAATATAGAATCCTTCTTCTCCAAAATC
>JAFORL010000145.1 GCA_017393285.1 Lachnospiraceae bacterium | reverse complement strand
GTGGAACAAGCAACCCAAGTAGAACGAGCAATCCAAGTGGAACAAGCAATCCAAGCGGAACAAGCAATCCAAGTGGAACAAGCAACCCAAGTAGAACGAGCAATCTAAGTGGAACAAGCACTCCAAGTGGAACGAACACTCCAAGCGGAAATAATAACAGTAACAATGGAACTAGCGGAAATACCACAAGTGGTAACACGGGACAGAATACAGATACTTCTGCGACTGGTTCTAATGTTAGAGTAAATGGCTTGGATAGTGTAAACATAAAGAGTATAACCTTGGTGAAAAAGAATGCAATAAAGCTTGTTTGGAAAAAGTTAAGTGGAGCAACAGGATATCAAGTTGCTTATGGCTTGAAGAAAAATATGGCAGGTGCAAAGAAAAAAATAACCAAGAGTACGAAGATTAGGGTTTCTGGTTTGAAAAAGAAAAAGAAATACTATATCCGTGTGCGTGGATATCAAGTGGTAGCAGGAAAAAAAGTGTACGGAAAATGGAGTACAATAAAGAGTGTGACGACAAAGAAATAGTTTTTAGGTCTTTTGTAAAAGAGGTTGTGTTTTTGAACATGACCTCTTTTTTTATGTAATAAGAAATTGCGATGCAATTTCCTATTACATAAAAAACGCTCCGCGAGGATGCGCAGACCGCGGAGATGGAGTTAATTGCTGCGCAATATCGCGGTCGCGCTAGAGTTTTGCAAGCAAAACTCTTTGTTTTGAAAAAATGGGATGTAATACGCATAAATGATATGGCATGTCAAATGAAACTAACATTTCTCTTGCTTTGTTTATTTGATGCTTTATAAATGACTCGACGGAACAGTGACACTATGTTAAAAAAAGCAACAAAAAAAGGTAGAATATTGTAAGGAAGAGTGGTATACTTATAAAGATAGTGTATATGAAGGCGAATTCGAGACTTCTAAGGAATACATTTTAGATAGATGTACTCCTTAGTGGTTTCGACGCCTTCAAAAAAAGAAGGAGTGAAACATTATGTTTAAAAGTTTTTCAATGGAACTAGGAGGTAGAACCTTAACAGTTGATGTGGGTCGTGTGGCAAAACAGGCAAATGGTGCAGCATTTATGCATTATGGGGATACAACAGTCTTGTCTACAGCTACTGCGTCAGAGAAGCCAAGAGAAGGCATTGATTTTTTTCCTTTGAGTGTAGAGTATGAAGAAAAAATGTATGCTGTAGGAAAGATTCCGGGAGGCTTCAATAAGAGAGAAGGAAAGGCTTCAGAAAATGCAGTTTTGACTTCTCGTGTCATTGATAGACCAATGCGACCTTTGTTTCCAAAGGATTATAGAAATGATGTAACATTAAATAACTTAGTTATGTCTGTGGATCCACAATGTAGCCCAGAATTGACAGCTATGTTGGGTTCTGCCATTGCAACTGCAATTTCTGATATTCCTTTTGATGGACCTTGTGCAACTACACAGATTGGTATGATCGATGGAGCGTTGATTGTCAATCCGACTTTGGAACAGAATGAAGTATCTGATTTGAAATTGACAGTAGCTTCTACTCGTGAAAAAGTTATTATGATTGAGGCTGGCGCCAATGAAATTCCAGAAGAAAAGATGATAGAGGCAATTTATAAAGCGCATGAAGTGAACCAAGAAGTGATTGCTTTTATTGATCAAATCGTGGCAGAGTGTGGAAAAGAAAAACATAGCTATACCAGTTGTGCGATACCAGAAGAATTATTTGCCAAAATTAAGGAACTTTTCCCAACAGAAAAGATGGAAGAAGCAGTGTTTACAGATGACAAAATGGTGCGTGATGAGAATATTCGTAACATCAAAGATCAGTTGGAAGAAGTATTTGCAGATAATGAAGAATGGCTTGCTTTGATTGATGAAGCGGTATATCAATATCAAAAGAAGACAGTTCGTAAGATGATTTTGAAGGATCACAAACGTCCGGATGGTCGTGAATTGACACAGATTCGTCCTTTGGCAGCAGAGGTGGATATTATTCCTAGAGTACATGGTTCTGCAATGTTTACTCGTGGACAGACACAAATCTGTAATGTAACTACTTTGGCCCCTTTGTCAGAAGCGCAAAAAATAGACGGATTAAATGAAATGATTACCAATAAGCGTTATATGCATCATTACAATTTCCCGTCTTATTCTGTAGGTGAGACAAAGCCTTCCAGAGGACCGGGACGTCGTGAAATTGGACATGGAGCATTGGCTGAGAGAGCTTTGATACCAGTTCTTCCTTCAGAGGAGGAGTTTCCTTACGCAATTCGTAGTGTGTCAGAGACTTTTGAATCCAATGGTTCGACTTCTATGGCATCTACCTGTTCATCTTGTATGTCTCTGATGGCAGCAGGTGTACCTCTGAAAAAAATGGTGGCAGGTATTTCCTGTGGATTGGTAACTGGGGATACCGATGATGATTATGTATTATTGACAGATATTCAAGGTTTGGAAGATTTCTTTGGAGATATGGACTTTAAGGTAACTGGTACAGAAGATGGTATTACAGCAATCCAGATGGATATTAAGATTCATGGTTTGACCAGACCAATTGTGGAAGGTGCAATTCAAAGATGTAAAGAAGCACGTATGTTTATTATGGATACTTGTATGAAACCAGCCATTGCTGAACCAAGAAAAGATGTTGGAGAATATGCACCAAAGATTGCGCAAATCCAAATTGATCCATTGAAGATTGGTGATGTGGTTGGACAAAGAGGAAAGACCATCAACGCTATTATTGAACGTACAGGGGTTAAGATTGATATTACAGATGAAGGTTTTGTATCTGTATGTGGCACAGACCGTGCAATGATTGATAGCGCAGTGAAGATGATTGAAATTATCACCACAGATTTTGAAGAAGGTCAGATTTTAGAAGGTGATGTAGTAAGTATTCGTGAATTTGGTGCTTTTGTTGAATTTGCACCAGGTAAAGAAGGATTGGTACACATTTCAAAGATTTCTAAAGAACGCATTAATCACGTAGAGGATGTGTTGACATTGGGTGACCATGTGAAAGTGGTTTGTCTCGGAAAAGATAAGATGGGACGCGTAAGTTTTAGTATCAAAGATTTGGCTTAAGGTTTGTAATTTATGCACAACAGTTCAGCTAGAAGACGGAACTGTTACTTTTTGTAAAATGATGATATAAAACTTTGTGAATAGGGTGGCCTAAGGCTATTGTGATATAAAAAGTAATTGTTGTAAAGAAAGAATCGTTCTTTATGACAATTGCTTTTTCTTTTTGTGAAGTTGCAAAAATGCTTTATTGGTAAAACGAAATAATATATAAAAAATAGACACAAAAAATGAAAAAATTGTAGAAAAATAACAAAAACACTTGCGATAGAAAAATAACTATAGTATAATATAGATAGTTTTAATAATAGTTCTATTCGCGTTATGAATTCACAAAATAAAAGATAAAAAATATAGTAAACAGACATGCCTGTTTCGTAGATGCTACTATACACAAAGGTAAATTCACGTGCCGGTCTTTTGGTACCATTATAAATAAAAGTGAGTTTACAGTTATTGTTGTATGTAAGAGTGAATGGTTTTGTGTTTGTACAGTTTTTGAACTATTATAGTTTTTTTAGTAAGGCGGTATTATAATATGGGTATTCAATTTTCAGAACAAAGAGGACGTAAGAAAAAAAGATTGGGAGATATTTTGGTTTCTGAAGGGGTGATTACACCAGAACAGCTTGATGAAGCATTACAAAAGCAACGAACCATGGTAGGAAAGAAGTTGGGGGTTGTATTGGTGGAATTGGGAATGTCCTCTGAAGATGAGATAGTGACGGCGTTGCAAAGACAGTTATCTTTGGATCGCGTTCGTTTATCTGAAATAAAGATTCCTGAAGAAATTTTAAAGTTGGTACGAGAGGATATTCTTCGTAAAAATACATTGTTACCTTTTGCATTCAGTATAGAAAATATGAATGTTTTACGAGTGGCTATGGCGGATCCTTTGGATATTGTTGCAGTGGATGACTTGGCCATTTTGACGAACTTTCAGATTGAACCTGTAATTGCAACACCACGTGATATTACGACAGCCATTGATAAGTATTTTGGTAATACAGAAGCTATGAAAGTGGCTGAGAAATTTGTTAAGGAGCGAAAGGAACAGTTTGCGGAACGACGCAAAGAGGAAGAAGAGGCCAACGCAGATGTAAGCAATGCACCTGTAGTACAGTTGGTAAATAAAATTATCGAACAGGCTGCGAGACAACGAAGCTCTGATATTCATATTGAAGCATTAGAAGATCATGTGCGTGTTCGTTTTCGAATTGATGGTGTATTAAAAAAGACCATGGAATATGATATTGCATTGTTAAATGCCATTGTGGCACGTATTAAGATTATTGGTGGTATGGATATTTCTGAAAAGAGAAAGCCACAAGATGGTCGTATTACCAGTGTAGTGGATAATGTGGAATATGATATCCGTGTATCTGTATTGCCTACAGTCTATGGTGAAAAAGTAGTTATGCGTTTAACACAAAAGAAAGCACTGAATAGAGATAAAAAAGATTTGGGATTGGCTCCGGATGAATTGGTGCAGTTTGACCGTATTTTGCAACATCCACATGGTATTATCCTGGTAACAGGACCAACAGGAAGTGGTAAATCTACTACTTTATATACAGCATTGAGTGAGTTAAATACAGAAGATGTTAATATTATTACCGTTGAAGATCCGGTAGAAGCCAATGTAGATGGTATTAATCAGGTGCAGGTAAATAATAAGGCGGATATGACTTTTGCCAATGCGCTTCGTTCCATTTTACGTCAGGATCCGGATATCATTATGATTGGTGAAATTCGTGATAATGAGACAGCGGAGATAGCGGTAAAGGCTTCTATTACAGGACATTTAGTAGTTAGTACATTGCATACCAATAGTTCGGCCAGTACCATTACTCGTTTGGAGGATATGGGCGTAGAACCATACTTGATTGCTGATTCGGTTATAGGTGTCATTGCACAACGTTTGGTACGTAGACTGTGTCCGAAGTGTAAGAAGAGCAGAATGGCTACGGAAGTGGAATTAGAAGCATTAGGACTACCGGAAGATCAAGAGGCAGTTGTATATGAACCGGTTGGATGTCATATGTGTAACAATACGGGATACTATGGTCGTATTGGTGTATATGAGATTATGGAGATTACACCAGAATTGAAGGAAATTATTTCTAAACATGGCAATGCAAATGAAATTAAAGAGGTTGCTTTACAGCAGGGTATGCGTACCTTACACATGTCTGCAGCAAAATATGTTTTGAGTGGGGTGACT
>JAFORL010000144.1 GCA_017393285.1 Lachnospiraceae bacterium | reverse complement strand
GTATGTACGGGAGAGGAAGCAGCTGAATGTAGAAACTGCTTAGAACAAAGAGTGAATAGTTTGGGGTATCGTACGGTGGTTAGTCGTGGTGATGTGAAACGAATCTAGAAAGCTACTGCTACACCATATAGGTGCTCGCTTTTTGGGGAAAGCCTTGTATACCAGATTTCTAACTTTCACTTTGACCTAGTGGTTTTTGCTTAGGTTAAAAACTGTGCAGGTTAAATGACTCGGATGAACTGTTATTTTTTGCAAAAACATATAAAACATATTGACATAATAGGAAATGTGGAATATAATACACTTGCGCTTAAAACATACAGGAAAACTAGGAAATATGAATGGGTGTCAAATGTCAAAAATGAATAGATTGTGAGAGCGGTAAAACTATGTTAGCAGACTGACATGTGGGTTTATTAGGAAGGCTACTATGAACTAGAACTGTAATTTTTGACAAAGAAAGCAGGATATTATAGTGAATTGATTAGTAAAGGAAAGAGGTAGATTAAGATGGGTAAGTTAAAAAGAAGAGATAGAGATTTTAAATTTGAAACCAAACAGTTACATGTAGGACAAGAAAGTCCAGATTCGGTTACAGATGCAAGGGCAGTGCCGATTTACCAATCTTCCTCCTATGTGTTTCGTAATTCTAAACATGCTGCAGACCGTTTTGGATTAAGGGACGCTGGAAATATTTATGGAAGATTAACAAACCCGACAGAAGATGTATTTGAACAAAGAATTGCTGCATTGGAAGGTGGAATAGCAGCGCTGGCTGTGGCATCAGGAGCAGCTGCGGTAACATATACCATTCAGAATTTGGCTGTTTCAGGAGAACATTTGGTGGTTGCAAAGAATATTTACGGTGGAACTTACAATTTGTTGGCACATACTTTGGTAGATTATAAAATAGCATCCACATTTGTAAATCCATTAAATTTAGAAGAAATTGAAGCGGCAATTCAGGATAATACAAAAGCAGTATATATAGAAACCTTGGGAAATCCAAATTCTGAAGTTGTGGATATTGAGGCTATTGCAGCGATTGCACATAAACACAAAATTCCATTGGTTATTGATAATACATTTGGTACCCCATATTTGATTCGCCCAATTGAATATGGCGCAGATATTGTGATACATTCAGCAACCAAGTTTATTGGTGGACATGGTACAACAATTGGTGGCGTGATTGTGGATGGAGGTAAATTTGATTGGAAAGCATCTGGTAAGTTTCCGCTTCTTACAGAGCCAAATCCAAGTTACCATGGAATTAGTTTTGTAGATGCGGCGGGTCCGGCTGCTTTTATTACTAGAATTCGTGCAATCTTATTGCGTGATACAGGAGCTACTTTATCGCCTATTCATGCGTTTATCTTTTTACAAGGATTAGAAACTTTATCCTTGCGTGTAGAACGTCATGTGGAAAACACCAAGAAAGTAATTGCATTTTTACAAAAACAACCATTGGTAGAAAAAATAAATCATCCTTCGGTATCAGAAGACTTGGAACAACAACGCTTATACAAAAAATATTTCCCTAATGGCGGAGGCTCTATTTTTACATTTGAAATCAAAGGGGGAGCAAAGGAAGCACAGGCATTTATTGACGAATTAGAGTTGTTTTCCTTGCTTGCCAATGTAGCGGATGTTAAGTCTTTGGTTATTCATCCTGCGTCAACAACACATGCCGAGTTAAATGAAGCAGAACAGACAGAACAAGGCATCAAACCAAATACTATTCGTCTTTCTATTGGAACCGAACATATTGATGATATTATTGAAGATTTAAATGAGGCGTTTAAGGCAGTGCAAGCCTAGCTTTCAGTCCCCCGTCTACACTTTCTGAAGAGGCGGGGGAAACTTTATGTTATAAAGGGGTATGCAAGGCTTTTCAACAAAATCGAGCACCCAAAGAGGTGTGAAGTTTGTGTGGTCGAAATTGTGAGAAACAAAAAAGGGAATTGTAGGAAAAATATAAAAGTGATATAATGGTTACTACACAAGACGTAGAAAGGCAGGTAGAATATGGAAAAAAAAATTCATGCAGTTGTGACCAAAATATTGGAGGATTATAAAAAAGAACGCTCTATAGATAAGTTAGATTTAGCCAATCAGCCCCAGAAGGAAGGGATTATTCAGTTACTACATAAGATTATACGCTTAGTCTATCCGGGGTATTTTCGAGATTCTGGTTATAAAGTATACAATTTAGATAATGATTATGCTGTGCAAATTGATGATGCGATTTTTCATATGAATAAACAAGTAAATCGTGCCTTGCGTTATCATGCCCAATATCGGGATTTAGATGATGGAGAATTAGAAAAAATTTCACAAAAGTTAACCATTTCTTTTTTTAATCAAATTCCTAAAATACGAGAGTATGTAGAAGGAGATTTGGAAGCAGCTTATGATGGAGATCCAGCAGCGTATTTTCGTGAAGAAATTATTTTAGCATATCCTGGACTTTTTGCAATTACTGTGAATCGTATTGCTCATGAATTATTTTTGTTAGAAGTTCCTTTGTTGCCAAGAATTATGACAGAACATGCGCATTGGCAAACCGGAATAGATATTCATCCTGGTGCTACCATTGGTAAAAATTTCTTTATCGATCATGGTACAGGTATTGTTGTGGGTGAAACTACGGTAATCGGTGATAATGTAAAGATTTATCAGGGTGTTACTTTGGGTGCATTATCCACCAAAGGCGGACAAAAATTACAAGGAAAACGTAGACATCCTACCATTGAGGACGATGTAGTCATATATTCCGGTGCTTCTATCTTGGGAGGAGAAACCGTAATTGGTAAGGGCTCTGTCATTGGAAGTAATGCATTTATTACCAAATCCATAGAGGCTGGAACCAGAGTTAGTATACGTAATCAGGAATTGATTTTCAAAAATAGAGATAGTAATATTGTAAGAAAAACAGAATTAGAACAAGATGATAATTGGCAATAAATAATAATTTACAGTATTCCTATTGACAATATAGGGAATATGGGTATAATACAAATTAGAACAATTTATTTTAGAAAGGGGATTACTATAATGGCAAAGATTTATAATAGTGTAACAGAGCTGATTGGAGAAACACCATTACTTTATGCATCTAAATTTGCCCAAGCAAAGCAGATTACAGATGCAAAGATTTTAGCAAAATTGGAATATTTCAATCCGGCGGGAAGTGTGAAAGATCGCGTTGCAAAAGCAATGATAGAGGACGCAGAGGAAAAGGGTATTTTAAAAAAAGGTTCTGTTATTATTGAACCTACAAGCGGAAATACTGGTATTGGCTTGGCATCTATTGCAGCTGCAAAAGGATATCGAATTATTTTGACAATGCCAGAGACCATGAGCGTGGAAAGAAGAAATTTATTGAAAGCATATGGTGCAGAAGTGGTATTGACAGAGGGCGCAAAGGGTATGAAGGGTGCTATTGCCAGGGCAGAGGAATTGGCAATAGAGATACCAGATTCATTTATACCAAGTCAATTTGAAAATCCAGTTAATCCATTGGCACATCGCCAAACAACAGGTCCGGAAATTTGGGAAGCAACAGAGGGCAAAGTAGATGTATTTATTGCAGGTGTTGGTACTGGGGGTACGCTTTCTGGTGTAGGTGCATATTTGAAAGAAAAGAATCCAAACCTCAAAGTGTATGCTGTAGAACCAGCTACTTCTCCAGTATTATCAAAAGGAACAGCAGGTCCTCATAAGTTGCAGGGGATTGGTGCAGGATTTGTGCCAAAAATTTTGGACACGAAAGTTTATGATGAAGTCATTGCCATTGAAAATGAAGATGCTTTTGATTTTGGAAGAACCTTTGGCAAGGCGGAAGGAATTTTGGTGGGGATTTCTTCAGGCGCAGCTTTGAAAGCAGCAGAGATTGTAGCCAAGAGACCAGAAAACAAAGGGAAAAATATTGTAGTATTGTTACCTGATACAGGAGATCGTTACTTATCAACAGCTTTATTTGCAGAATAGTAAGTAGCGTAGCAGCAACGGTTCAACAGTTTTGTTGAACCGTTTTGAAAAAATAAGATAAAAGCAGGAGGAAGTGAATAGTGAAGATTTCAACAAAAGGAAGATATGCCTTGCGACTGATGATTGATTTGGCATTAAATGATCAAGATCGCCTTGTACGGATTAAAGAAGTAGCGGAGCGACAGAAGGTTTCTGATAAGTATTTAGAGCAAATTGTGTCAATATTGAATAAAGCTGGATATGTGCGTTCTATTAGAGGACCACAAGGAGGATACCGCTTAGCAAAGAAGCCGGAAGCTTATTTGG
>JAFORL010000021.1 GCA_017393285.1 Lachnospiraceae bacterium | reverse complement strand
CTGCTACCTTCTCCTCATCCCCGGCAAGGGTGGCACGCAAAAGACATTCAGATTGCTCCATGGCGTGAATGACATTTGTCCAACCGGTATCTTCTAAGGTGTCTTCAAAACACATACGCACTTCTTTATTGGGCAAATATGCCTCCTCTGTTTTTTCATCAAATGCCAGATATCCCAAGTGAATCAAAGCGGTAAGCACATCATCTTTTCGCTTGAAACTAGTCATATCATTTTCATAAGTTCTGATTTTAACCTTCACCCGATGTCCACCTAAGATTGCCACAATGGCATCCCGCAGGCCATCAAAATTCATGGTAATATAATGGACTAAATTGTTGTAGGCGACGGTCTGGGACCAATAGTTTTTACAGCTTCCACTTTTCATAGCTCTTACCACAGAATTTGGACCACAAATATGGGCTGCAGCACCAAAGGAATACCCATCATACCATTCCATGATTGCATCATAATCCATATGATATTCCCGACATAAGCCCTGTACTTCGTCCTCTGTAAAACCAATATATTTTGCCAGCGACTCAGGACTTGTCATGGTATATTCATAAAAGTTGTTGAGGGCAGATTCGCTACTATATTTCTTGATTGGAAGGATACCGGTAAGGTATGCCAAAACTGTGAACTTTTTGGAACTATTCCCCTTGAACAAGCCACGTAACAAATTAATATAACGTTCCTGTACTTTGCTATTGGCTTTATCATCTCGAAAGAGGCAGTCCCACTCATCAATAATGATTACAAATTTAGCGCCTGTCTTATCATTGATTTTAGCCAGTGCATCCGCAATACCATCTTTTTCAATATTAGCTATTCCAGGAAAGGCTTCATCCAACTCCTTCACAACATCTTCCTCAATAGAGTCTAAGGTTTCCTCTGGTGTTTTTCTTCTTGCTCGAATATCTGCCAAATCGATTCGGATCACATCATATTTATTCAAATTGCAATCCCAATTTTCATACTGGGATAATTTCTTTCCTTCAAACAAAGGTCTGGAATCGCAGCCTTTTTCAAAATAGGCAGCTATCGTATTGGCTGTAATGGATTTTCCGAATCTCCTTGGTCGGCTGACGCACACATATCGCTGCTCTGTATTGATTACCTTGTTGAAAAAATGTAAAATATCCGTTTTATCTATATAAATTTCAGAATGGATAATAGAGTCAAATTCCTCATTTCCCCGATTCAAAAAAATACCCATATTCTCACTCCTCACTTTCAACTTCCCCGTTCCAGCGTAGGAAACAAACCTACCTGCTGTTGGTATTCACAATCCACGCCCAATAGAGCCAGTTACTTTTAGTATAACACAAAAAAGATGGGGATGGGATAGGAATTCTTCACTTCTTTTATAAACAGATTTGACAACTGCTTCGCAGGTACCAAATGATACGAAAGTGCATGGAGTTTATATCACACTTTCATAGAAAAAGAACATAAGCGGTAAACCACATACCTAATTTGGATTCACCGCTTATGTTCTCAATATAAATTTCAAAAAAAGGGAATGTCAAACTGATTTCTCAGTAAGACATTATAAAACCATGTACTATCTTATATGGATAATACATTCAACGATAACCGAGAGATATTTTATCACATAAAATTTTATTTGTAAAGGCCTTTTTTGTTTTTTTCGGTAACAAAAGCCTGTTTATATCATATAGATTATAATACAACCATGGAATGGTATGATGGTTATTCCTTCGGTGCACAACCCATATTGGGGGATAAACATATTACGTTTCGTGTTCACTTGTTTCTGTCAACAGTACAGACATGCGTTTCACAGATGTCAACAGCCCATAGAAACGCTTATTTGGTGTCTAGAAACGAATTTCCTTCTTTGCCCTTGAAGTTTCCGCAAAAGTGATGTAACAAAGCCTCATATCGCCATATACAGCGTCACAGAGACAGTTACTCACTTTTCGTTACAGTGGCTCTAAATAACTGTGCAAATGGGGCTTATGCATCGGAATATACACTACTCTAGGACTTTTTCCCTTTTATCATTCCCAACAAAATATCCAACAAGTATCGAAATGAATCATTTCTAAAAATCACAGACTCGCCAATATAGATTGCTGCTCCCAATACAATTTGTACAAGTAGTGTTAAAAAGGTGGAATGGCAAATGGTTGGAACAAATTTTACACATACCCCCATCGCTACAGCCATCAAAATATTGGGTAATATATCTTTTATCTGTTCTAAATATCCATAACCTAATAACTTCTTATTCGGAGAGGCATTGATAATCTGACTGCAAACAGAACTTACCAACAAACTATATGCCATAATCATAACCCCGTATCTTATGGTAGATAATAGCAAAGTCAAACCTACTATCTTCTTTAAAATCTCCAATTTCAAGAAAATATCACTTCTACCCATGGCTTTAATCGCATTTAAGTTAGCAGTATGTATCGGCCAAAACATATAAGTAATACAAAAAATAGAAAGATACGGTATACATGGCGACCATTTTTCCGTAAACAAAAACACAATTAAATTTGATGATGTAAATGCCAATCCCATCATCAAAGGTGCCATAATATAGGTACTGGTCTTAATTGCCCTTCTTGTCATATTTTTTACGATTTCCTTATTGTCCTGCTCCTTCGACATTACAGGCATAAGTACACTATCAATAGACGAATTAATATTAGATACAATCAAATTAGGGAACTGGTCTCCCTTATTGTAAAAAGCCAAATCTGATGTAGTATACAATTTTCCTATTAACAATTGACGAAGATTATTATACATAGTATCCAATAATGCAGATGCTAATAATTTCCAGCCATAAGAAAACAATCCTTTCAAACGTGTAAAGGAAAAGGCAAATTGGGGACGCCATTTTACGGTAATCCATAAAATAATCATATCCACAGTGGTGTTCAACAACTGCTGGGTTACCAAAGCCCATATACCATATCCTTTGACCGCCATCACAATTCCCACGATTGCTGCTGCAATGGTTCCTCCCAATGTAGAGAAGAAAAATTTACGAAAGAGTAAATGCTTAGATACATATGCCTGTTGTATATTCTTCACACCTGAAATTAATAATGTAACGCTCAACACTCGAACAACCGGCACCAATTCCATATTCTTATAAAACATTCCAATGAATGGCGCACAAGCAAATACTATGGCATATAAAGCAACACAAAATGACACATTCGTCCAAAATACAGTTGAAAAATCTAGATTATCTGCATCTTTTTTTTGTATTAAGGCACTAGCCAGACCGCTGTCTACAAACACTTGTAACACATTGATAAAGACCGTTACCAATGCAATGGTACCATACAATCTTGGTTCCAATATACGTGCCAATACCAAAGTAACAATGAATGACACTAATTGTGCACCACATCGTTCTGCAAATCTCCATAT
>JAFORL010000143.1 GCA_017393285.1 Lachnospiraceae bacterium | reverse complement strand
TTCCTCGCGGTAAATAGCGTCTGCATCTTGTACAATGCGTACTTTCTCGCCAGTTACTTCACCGATGATACGAATACCAAGTCCCGGACCTGGGAATGGCTGACGATATACTAAAAATTCTGGCAAGCCAAGTTCCAATCCTACCTTACGCACTTCGTCTTTAAACAGGTTGCGAAGTGGCTCTACGATATCTTTGAAATCTACGAAGTCAGGAAGTCCGCCTACGTTGTGGTGAGACTTAATCACGGCAGATTCACCGCCCAAACCGGATTCTACTACGTCCGGATAGATGGTTCCTTGTGCAAGGAAATCTACTGCACCGATTTTCTTTGCTTCTTCCTCAAATACGCGGATAAATTCTTCACCAATAATCTTTCGTTTTGCTTCTGGCTCTGTCACGCCTGCTAATTTCTGATAATAGCGCTCCTGAGCGTTGACACGGACAAAATTAATGTCAAATGAGCCCTCTTTTCCAAATACGGCTTCTACTTCATCCCCTTCGTTTTTACGAAGCAAACCATGGTCTACGAATACACAAGTAAGCTGAGAACCAATGGCTTTTGCAAGTAAGGCTGCAAGTACAGAAGAATCCACACCGCCTGACAAAGCAAGCAATACCTTTCCGTCTCCAACTTTTTCACGCACTTCTGCAATGGCATTTTCCACAAAGGAATCCATACGCCAAGTACCTGCACAACCACATACATTACGCACGAAATTGTAAAGCATCTTGCTTCCTTCTACTGTATGCAATACTTCTGGATGGAACTGAATTGCGTATAAATTTCTTTCACGATCCTCATTTGCTGCCACAGGACAATCTGCCGTATGTGCAGTAATTTGAAATCCTGGTGCTGGTTTCGAAATATAATCAAAATGACTCATCCAACAAATGGTTGATTTCTCGGCTGAATCCAATGCAACATTTTCAAATAATGGAGAAGTCTGGTCTACAAACACTTCTGTCTTACCATACTCACGAACTGGTGCTTTTTCCACTTTTCCACCTAATACATGGTTCATAAGCTGTGCACCATAACATAATCCCAAAACTGGAATGCCCAAATTGAACAATTCCTCTGTATAGGTAGGAGAATCCGCTTCATAACAACTATTTGGACCTCCTGTCAAAATAATTCCTTTTGGATTCATTTCTTTAATTTTTTCAATGGCAATGCGATATGAATAAATCTCACAATACACATTACATTCACGTACACGACGTGCTACCAATTGGTTGTACTGTCCACCAAAGTCCAATACAATAATCATCTCTTTTTCCAAACCGGTTTCCTCCTATGGCTTTCTTTATTTATGCAAAACAATATGTAACAAACCTACCCACTGGCAAATCTGTCACCAAAGTGAGCAATGCCCAGTAGACCCATTGCCCACTTTATTGTTTATGAATCCGTTTATTCCAGCCGTACACAAGCTGTTTGTGTACAGACATACCTTGCAGTCCTGATGACTGTCTCTAAACATTCTATCATATTTAACCAAGAATGAAAAGGTATATTTCCATTCCTGTTTACACCTGACAAATAAGCTATTATCCACTTCCTAATGTCTAACCTTTCGTCTTTGGTCAATGGCATTTCGAACCGCCTCCATACGTTCATCCAGTTTTGCACTTTCATTAGAACAAGCAATCAATTCCTCATGTAATTGCTGGGTAATGGCTGGGTCCATCTCCTTTTTGTAACTCAATCTATGATCCAAACTTGCCCAAAAATCCATAGCAATGGTACGAAGCTGTATCTCCACTTTTACCATTCGCTTTCCTTCTTGCAAAAAAATCGGAACTTCTACAATCAAATGCACACTTCGATATCCATTTTTCTTTGGCTCCTTAATATAGTCCTTGTATTCCAACAGCCGAATATCTTCTCTGCCTAATAAACGTTCAGAAAGCATATAAATATCCGTAATAAACGGACAAACAACCCGAACTCCAGCTATATCATTAATTTCATCCTTTACCAAACGGAAATCAAAAGGCAAGCCTCTTCGTTCCATCTTTTCTGCAATGCTTTCCGGCGTCTTCAATCTGGTCTTGATGGTTTCAATGGGATTGTAATCTTCCAGGCGAGAAAATTGTTCATTTAATACCTTTAAGATTGTTTCAACCTCCATCAATGCACAACGATACAGGGTCATAAATTCTGTTGCATTACGTATTTCATCTTCTATTTTTCGACGTTCTGCAACCTTTACCATTAGATATTCACTCCCCTTCCTTTGCTTATTTTTTCTAGACTTTTTCACTTCTCATTGTAACATTTTACTAAGAAGTGGGCAAGGGTTTTGTTTCCTACAAAGAAAAAAACCCTTAAGTTGCCTGTATGTCATCAACTTAAGGGGTATTGTACTTTGAAAGTGTTATCAGTGTATATGTTTTTTGCAAGCGTGCTTGCTAAAAAAACATATACACTGGATAACCGAACCTGTATGTACAGCTAATTTTTATAAAAGTCCTCTCTATATCGTATCGTCAGCGATTGCACTATTGGTTCCTGATAATTTTGTAATATACGCAACTACATCTTCTAAATCTGTCCCCACTTTTTCTTTCCAATCATTGATATACGAAATACTTTCTTGTAAACGTTTATCAACTTTTTGATCTGTAATTGTTAATAAGACAATAATACCAGCTTCATTTAAATGTCTTACTACTATAGCAACCTGATCGTTTTCTGCAGGATCATACAAATAGGTATGTCGACCCTTCAAACTTAATTCTTTTTCCACTTTTTGTACAAAAGCCATATCTACACCGTCTACACCAATTTTAAATTCCACTGTCAATGGAGTCTGTCCCTTTAAGGCAGCGCGAACATCTTTATTGATATTGCCTTCGTTAAATCCAGCCTCTTCGGTAAAGATTTCTGTTACCACACCACATGCAGAAGTCATATTGCTTACACGATCAATTAAAATCAATTCTCCCAATGTCTTATGCTGGTTAAATTCATCCACAACAATTCTATCTGCCAAGGCAATCTTACAAGATGCAATTCCATTCTTACTTAAAGTTGTGGCATCTTTTTCTTCTCCCGTATTAACATCAATGGAATGTACAATTTCTGTTACAACACCTGGAATTAATTTTGCTCCTAATTTTACAAAGAAGTTCTTTCCTTCTTCCAAATTCACATCGTCCATCCACAATAAAGTTGCTGTAATAGAAGCAGCCACCTTAATATCTGCATCAATAGCCAACACACATCCTCTGGAAACATCTACTTCACGATTCAATTGAATCGTAACCGGTTGTCCCATAACAGCAGCCTTTGCATCTTGATCCCCAATATAAATACTCTTAACATGGGCAGTTTCATTACTTGGCAAAATGGTAACTTCATCGCCAATTTTCACTTCGCCAGCTTCTATCTGTCCTTGGAAACCACGAAATTCGTGATTTGGACGACATACACGCTGTACAGGCATATAAAAACCTTGTTCTGTTGTTTTTTCGGAAATATCCACCTGTTCCAAATATGGAAGCAATGCCTTTCCTTCGTACCAAGGTGTATTAGCAGAATTCTCTGTTACATTGTCACCTTCCGTTGCAGACACTGGAATAATCGCAACATTAGCCAATCCCAATTCATTTCTCAAGTCATCAATCTGGTCGTTGATTTCTTTAAAACGCTCTTCTTTATATCCAACTAAATCCATCTTATTGACAGCAAATACAAAATATCGAATTCCCATTAAGGCACAAATTCTCGCATGACGTTTTGTCTGAATCAAAACACCTTGCTTTGCATCCACCAAAATAATTGCCAAATCTGCAAAAGAAGCACCTACAGCCATATTTCTTGTGTATTCCTCATGTCCTGGTGTATCTGCACAAATAAAGCTTCGGTTATCTGTGGTAAAATAACGATATGCTACATCAATGGTAATACCCTGTTCACGCTCTGCCATAAGTCCATCTAAAAGAAGGGAATAATCAATTTTTCCACCACGACTTCCCACTTTAGAGTCTAACTCTAATGCTTTTTCCTGGTCTGCATATAATAATTTGGAATCATATAAGATATGTCCAATCAATGTAGATTTACCATCATCTACACTACCGCATGTTATAAACTTTAATAAACCTTTCATTAGAAATATCCCTCCATTTTTCTTCTTTCCATGCTACCTGCTTCTTCATGGTCAATTACACGGGTTGTTCTTTCTGATGAAACTGCACTTAAAGTTTCCTCTATAATTTCATCTAAAGTCTCTGCATCGGATTCTATACCACCTGTCAAAGGATAACAGCCCAATGTACGGAAACGAACTTTCTTCATCTCTACCTTTTCGCCCTCTCTCAAACGCATACGTTCATCATCAACCATAATAATATTTCCGTCACGGTATACAACAGGTCTTTCTTTTGCGAAATACAAAGGTACGATTTCAATATTTTCTCTCTTTATGTACTGCCAAATATCTTTTTCTGTCCAGTTAGAAATTGGGAACACACGCATACTTTCACCTTTATGAATCTTTGTGTTGAACAATTTCCACATTTCTGGTCTTTGATTCTTTGGATCCCAAGCTTGTGCTTCATTACGGAATGAAAAAATTCTTTCTTTGGCACGTGATTTTTCTTCATCACGACGTGCACCACCAAATGCTGCAGTAAATTGATATTTATTCAATGCCTGCTTCAAAGCCTGTGTTTTCATGATATCTGTATATGCAGAACCATGGTCAAATGGATTAATTCCTTTATCAATACCCTCTTGATTTGAATATACCAACATCTCAATTCCCAACTTTTCTGCCATATGATCACGGAATTGAATCATTTCTTTGAATTTCCATGTTGTATCTACATGTAGAAATGGAAAAGGGGGTTTTTCCGGATAAAAAGCCTTCATTGCCAAATGCAACATTACGGAACTATCCTTTCCAATAGAATATAGCATAACAGGGTTTTCACACTCTGCTGCAACTTCTCTGATAATATGAATTGATTCTGCTTCTAGCGCATCAAGATGAGATAAATTGCTCATCACGTTTCCTCCTTTAATAGCTCATTAATATTTATTTGCATCTTTCTTATTGATCACAATTTCTTGTATATTCCCCTGAATATCTTTCACTTTCCAGATATTCAAATCTCCTTTTGACTGAATGGACAATGTACTTCCCGTTCCACCGATATCTGCTCCCAGAAAAAAATCAATGGCATCAACAACACATTCTTTGATACAGGCTGTACACCCCCAACAATCCTTCTCATGTTTCATAAAAGCCTTTCCCTCTATATTTCTTTTAATTAGATTTCCAGGACAAACTTCTATACACCTACCGCAACCTACACATCGATTCGAATTAATTTTTATGCTCATACACTTGTCCTCCCGTCACCAAATCTCTGAAAACAATCTTCAACTCACCATCTTCCAGACGGGAATTTACATATTTCAACCACTGGTCACTTTTATAAGGATAATCTATATTTTCGGCAAAAATGTGCCATCTGGTCTCTTTTCTTGCCAATAAATGTGCAATAACCGTACGGCACACAATTAATCGCTCTCGGATTTCATAGATTCTAAGTAAGTCATCCATATCTTCTGCAGCCAAAAATTGCAACGTTTCCAGCAGTTTTAAAATCTTTTTTTCTGCTAAAATCAAGCAATTTTCACTATACCGATAATCTGTTGATTTTCCACCGGCATATTGCTCCATAATTTTTTGCATAGATTCCTCCACTTGTTCAATGGTAAGCAAATTCTTACCTCTTGTCAAGTAATCTTCGTATTCCTTTTTCTTTTTTTCGCCATTTTTTTCTTTTATAGGCGAATAATTAACTTTTTTTATATAATCAACCAAGGCTTCTGCAGCAATTTCTCCTTCTGCCATCGCCCCAGTGACATATTTCAAAGGACAACCGCCTGCCACATCACCTGCTGCAAACAAACCCGAAATTGTGGTTTCCCTTTTTTGATCCACCCAATATCCACAAGCAGAGTGTCCACCTACTATATACGGCTCCGTACCTTCGATTTCCACATTATATGCAGACGGTCCCTTCCCGGTTTCTAACCATTTTAAAGTTTGACTTGGGGACATATTTAAATAAGCTTTGTATAACGCGTCTTCCTGTTCTGGTGAAATGCCTTTTGTACCTAAATAACAAGGGCCTCTTCCTTCTCTATTTTCTGTAACTGTACCATATATGCGTTGTGAAGTTGCCATGCCATATTTTTCTCCATAAAACTCCCCTTGGCCATTGCACTGTTTCGCTCCTACTCCTTGTGCAATCGTACCAACAGGTGCTATGGTATCTTTACAACGCAAGGCAACAAAACGCATTTCAAAAGTTGTCATTTCCGCTCCTGCCAAAATACCCATGGCATATCCTGCCCCTGTATTAAATGGACAATACCACATTTTATGTCTGGAAAACCCCGGATTATTCGGTCTGTATAAGCCTGCTGCCCCTCCTGTTGCCACCAAAACTGCTTTGGCATGAAATTCATAAAAAATAGGATGGTTTACATCAAATCCATAAGCCCCTTGTATGCGTCCGTCTTTTACAATGAAGTCAGTCACGTTTACATGATTGATCACATCTACATTTTTCTGTCGATTTACGGCTTCTGCTAAAATGGGCTTTATATTTTCTCCATTGATTTTGATATTTCTTTTTCCTCTGGTAACATATTTGCCATTTTCATCTTTTAAAATAACTAAGCCTAAATCCTCCAACACTTTTGTAACATGATTAAAACGTTCTGACATATTTTGTATCAAATCTTCTCTCACAATACCTTCCGCATCTTTTTTACAATAATTGATGTAATCTTGCATTGTTTGACCTTCTATTATGTATGCATTAATGGCATTTACTCCCGCTGCCAAGCAGCCACTTCTTTTGATATTTGCCTTTTCAACCATCAACACCTTTACGTCTTCCTGTTTTCCCAAGGTAATTCCAGCAAAACAACCTGCCGTTCCGCCTCCCACAATCAGCACGTCAGTTTCCATTATTCTTGTTTTCACGCTAAATCTCCCCCACATCCTGTTTTCTTATTCCAAACGCTCCTTTATACAACCATCAATGAGATTAGCAACGCCCGCTCAACACCATGTAATACAAGCGCAGTCTATTGCAATCTCATCGAATGATAATCTTATCCATCAAACTTACTCGGTTAAATGGCAGCATAAAATAATAGCCATCTGCAAAATCCGATAATTTTTCAATAATCTCACTGGCAATCTGGGCACCCACCACTTCTGCTTCTTCCTTGGACATATCCGGATAATAACGATTTACGATTTCGTCTGGCACATGAATCCCTGTCATCTCATTTTTGATAAAGTTTGCATTTCTATAGCTAACCAATGGCATAATTCCACACAAAATCTTGGTATCTACCATTTCTTTGAGTTGACGAATTCTTGCAATATCTTCATCCGAATAAATAGGCTGTGTCAAAAAGTAACTGCATCCTGCATCTATTTTATCCTGCATACGTTTTGCAACATTTTCAATTTTTCCACGTCCATAATTCAATGCACCACCATATATAATAGGATCTTCTGCAAAATGCTCTGCATTCATTTCTTTTACAAATTGCATCAATCGAATGGAATGATAGTCAAAAACTGCTGTGGTCTGGTCCCGGCTTGCACTTGGCACCGGATCACCTGTAACAATCAAAGCATTTCTAATCTTATTGATATAGCCACCTAAAATAGAAGCTCGCATGGCAATAACATTTTTATCACGACAACAAATATGTGGCATCATGGACATACCAGTTTCATTTGCAATTTTTATACTCATCATAATCGAATCTGCTCGACTTCTCCCCATTGGCGAGTCAGCCATGGTAATCATATCTACCTGGCAGTGTTGTAAATGCAAGGCACACTCAATTAATTTTTCGTAATTGGCATCAAAAGGCGGATCCAACTCCACTGCCACCACTTTTTTTCCTGCCTTTAATTTTTCATAAAATGCATTTTTCTTTGCTAAAACAGCTGTTTCTTCCTTCTTGGCAGAAGGTGTTGCCTGTCTTTGTAAGGTAACCGGCTCCAAATTCACCTGGTCAGCCACACCTTTTATATAAGCCGGTGTGGTTCCACAACAGCCTCCCAGCAAGGCTACATTACATTTTGCAATTTTTGCCATGGTTTCCGAAAAATATTTTCCATTATCCATAAAAACCATTCTATTATGGAGCAATTCCGGATAACCGGCATTTGGCATAACAATTCCATACTTTTTCTGAAAAATATCTGCATATTCCTCCACCAATTGATACATATGTCCCGCGCCAATTCCACAATTTAGTCCACAGGCATCCACCAAATCCCAATCCGCCAATTCCTCTAATAGTCTTCTGACAGATGCGCCAGCCATGGTATAACCATTTTTATTGGCACATAAACTTACAATAATAAACACTTGAGAATTTTTTTCACGAATATAAGATACCAATGGACACACCTGCGCAAGAGAATCAAAAGTCTCAAAAACAATGACCGGAAGTTCTTCCTCTAAAAAATAATCAATATTTTTTTGATAGCGTTCCATGATTTCTGCTTGACTTCTATCTGTATTTTCTTGAATTTTTCCAATATCACCAGCCAAAAATACATCCGTTTTTCCAGACTGTGCAATTGCCTCTTTTGCAATTTTGATTGCCTGTTTCACATTCTCATCTACTGCCTGACAATCCTGTCCCAAACTCCACTCATTAGCTGAAAAGGTATTGGTAAATATCAAATTTGCGCCAGCTTTTATATAGGCTAAATGAATATCCAACACCCGTTGCGGTGCCTTCACATTTCCTTTTTCCGCCATTTTTCCTTCATATTTGCTGCCATAATAAGTACCCATTGCACCATCTACTAACACACGATGCTTTTGTATATATTCTCTAAATTGCATATTTTTCTCCTGTCTGTAATTTGCCAAAAATCTAGTTTTTCATCTATCGTTTGCCCAATTACCAACAGCTACAACCACCGGCTGCACTGTTCCCTTTCTTGCGCGCTAATACACGATTTTAATTTCTCTTATTTTATATTTGTATTGTTTTCTATTTGGATTCATACTCATATTTGTATTACTTTAAATCCATACTTATATTTGAACGGTTTTCTATTCAGATTAATATTTATATTTGTATTACTCTCTATTTGTATTTCTACTCGGCTGTGTCATTGTAACATATCCATTTTTTTACGTCAACTCTTTGCACCAATTGCAGCAAAAAAAGAGCAACTACAAGGATATGGGTTCCCTTAGGCAGACAAGGCAAATACTAAAATCTACCTAAAGGAAATAACCACAATCCTACATCGCTCTTTTTTATATTTATTCTTATTCTAAAAGAATAGATCTGCTTCTTTCTCCTTTGTAAAAACTGACGAATTACAATTTTACAAAGATAGAAGTCTCCTCGCTCAATTCTTCTGAAATCTTTTGGTTTTCGTTCATTTTTGTCACAATCTGATCCATATCTCCAACCAATACCTGCGTACTCTCTGCTACACCGGATACCCCATCTACACCATCATTTAAGGCTTGTGTAATGGTACTTAACGAATCTGCAATATCCGAAACAGAACTTCTTAAGTTCATGGTCTTATCCGCAAATTCATTCATCACTTCTTCAATATAAGCTGCCTGCTCTTGATTCTTCACTCCCGTTTCCACAAAAGCATCAAACTCCGGTAATATGGTATCATTCATATAATTCAGAAGATTGGTTGCATTTTCTGCCAAATCACGCACCGCATGAACCACTGTATTGTTAATCTTTTGAATATTATTGGCATTCTCTGTACTGGATTCTGCCAACTGACGAATTTCATCCGCTACAACCGCAAAACCTCTTCCCGCATCTCCTGCTCTCGCAGCTTCAATCGAAGCATTCAAAGCCAATAAATTGGTCTGGCTTGCAATATTTAAAATATCTTCTGTCAAAGAATTTACCTGTTCTACACTCTTACTTTCCTCAATGGATTGACTTAAAACAGACAAAATTTCATTTACCTTTTGTTGCGTAGTTTCCAAGTTCGTTCTTGCATTTTGTTCCACCATATCTGCATGTTGTTTCATTTCAATGGAGTATCTTCTAACCTCATCTGAACGTTCGGAAATGCCACCGACTTCTGCATTAACCAATTCCGTATTATCATTGATTCGTTGTACATTGCTAGATACATCTTGCATAGTTGCGGATAATTCTTCTGTCAAAGCTGACAAATCACTGACACTATCTCCGGAAGTAACCACTCTCTTCTTTACTTCTTTTACCACTTCATCAATACGAAGGGTATCATCTGTCAATGTTTTAAAAATGCTTTGCAACTTTTCAATAAATCCATTAATTCCATTTCCTAACGCGCCAATTTCTAATACATTCACTGTCTCCACACGTTTCGTCAAATCTCCTTGGTGGGCTTCAATATCAGAAATAATCGATGCCAATTGTCTTTCTGTCTTTCGGATTGGCTTAATTACCATATATACAACCACATATACTGCAACTACGATTGATAAAATCATAATTAAAATGGCAATATTACTCACCAAAATAGCTTTCTTATATGTACTATTTAGTGATTGTTTTGTCGCTGTGGCATCCTCTTTTGCATTTTCAATCAAACTGGTAACTCCAGCCTGCATGGCATTACCTGACTCCTCGAACTCATTATTCGCACATTTGTAGGCTTCTTCTGTCTTGGATGCCGCACTATATCCCAATAATTGACGTAAGGTTATCTTGTAGGTTTTGTAATTATCCACAAGTGTATTATAATTTTTTATATCCTCATCACTGTAAATATACTGTTGTAACTCTTCCAAATCAGTTTCCAATTCTTCTTGTTTTTCTTCTGTTTCCTCAGCAATTTCAATCATGGTATCAAACTTTGTTGCAATGATATGGGACAAAGCCATCTTATGAATATTCTGGACATTTTCCTGAATATCGGATAAGAGACTGATACTTGCCACATTATAATCTGCAATAATTTTTGTATCATTATTTATATGACGCAAGTTATAAGATGCCAGGCCATTGGTTAAAATTGCAATAAACCCCAAAACAAAAACCGGAACCATAATCAACCAACGAACACTGATTTGTTTTGTCATACCTAATGTTTTTATCTTTTCCATTGCCTCTTTACTCATAAACGTCCCCCCTTTTTAATTCAATGCTGTAATTCCCTTAACCATCTCATCTAATAAATGTTGTAAATTTTTACCTGCTGCATTTCCTGAAGCTATGGTATTACCAAACACACTGGTCGGATCCCAATATTTGCCTCCTACCCGTTGTAAACTTGCATATTTTGATTGTTCCAACAAGGCATGAATGGCTACATTATTTTTCACACTACTGCTATCAGCAGCGTTGGCATTGGCAAGTCCCAAGCCTCTCTGCTCAAATCGTAAGGTTTGATTTTCTTCATTGGTTAACCATTGTGCTAATTTGGTAGCCCATTCTTTATTTTGAGAATAGGCATTGACCCCTACAAATTTATATCCGGAATATGACCCCATCTGTACTTGTTTTCCAGCCACTGTGTAAGTTGGTAGTTTTGTAGCTCCCAGATTATCTCCCCAAATTTCACGCAAGCTGTCTCCCAGCCATACACCACTGACTCCTGCCACAACTGAACCAGCTTTTGCGCCAGCTAATAAACTATCATCTCCGCCACTTTGAAGTCCACCGGAATTCACAATTCTTAACAAGGCATTTGCCACATCTACGCCTTTGACTTTTCCTTTCTTACTATTCCAGTTACAAGAATTGGTAATGCCGTCATCATTTAATTTCAACTTCAATCCTGTATTGGCAAAAAATGAATATAAATACCATCCGGAACCCAAGTCCATACTCACATGACTACTTTGCTTCTTTGCCGCTTGAATCAAAGAATCCATGGTTTCTACATCACTATCCTTGATGTATTTCTTGTTATAATACAAAAAATATCCATTATCTGCAGTCATCGGATAGGCATACAATTTGTCATTGATGGTTGCTGCCTCATATGCTGCCTCCAAAGTTTCTTCCTTTACCCTTGCAGCATCGTCCAACGGTTTCAAAATGCCGGAAGCCGCAAAAGCAGCCAGTTGATCATCTGCAAAACTAAATACATCCGCACAATTTTCTACATCATTGGTTGCCGTATCTTTACAAACAGATTCCTCTACAGCCGTAAATGTGATTTCAAATTGTGCTTCCCCTTTATATTTTTCTTTGAAGGAATCAATCATGGTCTGCAAAAGCTTCTCATCATCTGCTGTACCCCACAAAGTTAATTTTACAGTTGCATTTTTGTCCTGTTTTTCTTTTACTGATGATAGTTTTGATGTATCTGCTGTGTTAGATTTTCCTCCACAACCTGTACATAATGTACCTAACATTACACCTGTCATTAACAGGCTAATCCATCGCTTTTTCATGTTAAGCCCCCCCTTAGTATATTTTATAAATATTTTCAGTAAATCTATTTCCAGCAAGCTTACTTGCTAAAAAACAGATTTATTTCCTGCACTTCCAATTTCGAAAATTACAATCCCCATATATTTACATTATAACTTATTTTTCAAAAAAAAGAATAGTATTTATATTTTTTTAGGCATTGTGAACAATAAAAAATCCATTTTTTGCCACTATTGACTATATAGGCTTTTATCGTGTTTTTTTCAAAGCGTTTTGCTTGTAAAAGGCTATCGCGACTGCGGTATTGCAAAGCTATTAACTCCATTTTTGTGGTCTGCCCATCCTCTCGGAGCATTTTTTTCATAGGATAAAATTTCCTATAAAGCTAAAAAAAGCGGATTTGCATGCACACTTGCATACAAATCCACTTTCGCAACTTATAATGACTAGAAAACTGTCATGTAGTTTTGTTTCTATTAACGTGATTGGAATTTTGCAACTACTTCTTCATTTGCTTTCATTGCATTATTTTCCATTTCTTTTCTCTCGCCCAATAATTTATTCTTAATTTCACTATGATGTGTTCCTAAAATTTGTAATGCAAGATATGCTGCATTCTTACTTCCATTAATAGCAACTGTTGCAACCGGAATACCGGAAGGCATCTGTACAATTGACATCAACGCATCCATACCATCTAAAACAGAACCTGACAAAGGCACACCAATAACCGGTAAAACAGTTTGAGAGGCAACAACACCTGGTAAAGCTGCTGCCATACCTGCTGCTGTAATGATTACTTCTGTCCCGTCACAATTACATTCTTCAATAAACTGAGACAAACCAAAATGTGCTCTATGTGCAGATAAACATCTAACATTCACTTCTACACCATAAGATTTTAAAATATCTACTGCTGGCTCCACCTTTGGTAAATCACTTGTAGAACCCATAATAATTGCTACTTTCATGCTATTTCCTCCGTTCTGGTTTTATTATAAAGAAATTTTTGGTAAAGTTGCAAAACTCTTTTCCAATTCCTCGTCTGTCGGAATATAATCCTTCATATCTCCATCATTAAACTTTTGATATGCAACCATATCGAAATATCCTGTACCAGTCAAACCGAATACAATATTCTTTTCTTCTCCGGTTTCTTTACACTTCAAAGCTTCATCAATGGCAACCTTAATTGCATGACTACTTTCTGGTGCAGGTAAAATTCCTTCAATTCTTGCAAAGGTTTGTGCTGCTTTGAATACCTCTGTTTGTTCTACACTTCTAGCTGTTAAAATGCCATCATCATACAACTGAGAAACAATAGAACTCATACCATGGTAACGCAATCCGCCTGCATGGTTTGCAGATGGGATAAATCCACTTCCAAGTGTATACATCTTAGCCAATGGACAAATCTTTCCTGTATCACAGAAATCATATGCGTAACGTCCACGAGTCAAACTTGGACAAGAAGCTGGCTCAACAGCAATGATATCATAGTTTGCCTCTCCACGTAATACTTCGCCGGCAAATGGAGATATCAATCCTCCCAAGTTATAACCACCACCTGCACAACCAATGATTGTGTCTGCCTTGATTCCATACTTATCCAATGCAATCTTGGTTTCCAATCCGATTACTGTCTGATGGATCAATACTTGTGATAATACAGACCCCAACACATAACGGTATCCTTCCTGTGCAGTTGCTGCTTCTACTGCTTCAGAGATTGCACACCCCAAACTACCTGTGGTACCTGGAAATTCTGCATTAATCTTTCTACCTACCTCTGTCAACATAGATGGAGATGGCGTAACATTGGCACCATAAGTACGCATTACTTCTCTACGGAATGGTTTTTGCTCATAAGAAACCTTAACCATATATACCTGACAATCTAAATCAAAATAAGAACATGCCATGGACAAAGCTGTTCCCCATTGTCCTGCACCTGTTTCTGTGGTAACCCCCTTGAGACCTTGTTTTTTTGCATAATATGCCTGGGCAATAGCCGAATTCAACTTGTGGCTTCCTGAAGTATTATTTCCTTCGAATTTGTAATAAATATGTGCCGGTGTTCCCAACTTCTTTTCTAAACAATATGCACGAACCAATGGTGCTGGACGATACATACGATAAAAATCCAAAATTTCCTGTGGAATATCAAAATATGGTGTTGTATCATCTAATTCCTGCTTTGCAAGTTCTGTACAGAAAATTGGTGACAATTCTTCCACTGTAATTGGCTTCATGGTTGCGGGATTCAAAATAGGTGCCGGCTTATTTTTCATATCAGCACGTACATTGTACCATTGTTTTGGCATTTCATTTTCTTCTAAATAAATTTTATATGGGATTTCTCTATTCATCTTTATGCTCCTTTTTTTATAATTTTTTATTGGAGTGCTTTAAAAGCCGCTACATTGGCAGCTGCATCTCCACCAAACACAGCGGTGCCTGCAACCAAAATATTTGCGCCTGCATCAATTATTTCCTTTGCATTCGTCAACTTTACGCCACCATCGACCTGTATATCCACCTGCAAGCCCTTCTCATCAATGATTTGTTTTAATTGACGAATTTTATCCAAAGAATATGGAATAAAGGATTGTCCGCCAAATCCAGGATTTACGCTCATAATCAAAACCATGTCTACCTGATCCAAGACATAATCCAAAACGGAAAGCGGTGTAGCCGGATTGAGTGCCACACCAACCTTTACTCCTAATTCCTTAATGGCTTGTATCGTACGATCTAAATGCTTACATGCCTCTGCATGTACCGTAATCAAGTCTGCGCCAGCTTCCTGAAACTCTTTTACATAACGTACAGGCTCTTCAATCATCAAATGCACATCAAATACACATTTAGACTGCTGACGAATAGATTTCATAATTGGCATTCCAAAAGAAATACTTGGTACAAACATTCCATCCATCACATCAATGTGAACGTATTCCGCTCCTGCTTCTTCTATTTTTGCAATTTCTTCTCCTAGCTTTGCAAAATCTGCTGACAATATTGAGGGTGCTAATTTAAACATCTATGATATCCTTCTTTCATATATTTTGATGCCTGTGAAGCAGGCATATTTCTCTATTTATAGGTTTTCTTTTTTTCTTGTATCTCTTTGTAAAACTGCAGATAATTGTCATACCTTTCTTTTGGTATTTCACCATCTTCTACTGCTTTCTTTACCATACAATTCGGTTCATTTACATGCATACATCCCTGAAAGCGACAACTTCCTTCAAATACTGAAAATTCTGGAAAATAATAACGCAATTCTTCTTTTTCTATATCTGTAAGATATAAAGATGTAAAACCAGGGGTATCCATCAAGAATGTATCTTCCGACAAGACAAACAATTCCGAATGTCTGGTGGTATGCTTACCGCGTTCTATTTTCTTACTAATCTGTCCGGTCTCCATATTTGCTTCTGGATTTACCCAATTGATGGTAGTGGACTTTCCTACTCCTGACGGCCCAGCAAACACCGTTGTCTTGTGCTCCATTTGGTTCTGCAGTTGCTCTAACCCTATTTGTTGCTTTGCACTAATGAAAAATACCGGATACTGTTTTTTGTAAAGTGCAGCTATTTTTTCCTGTTCCTCCTGGGTAATCAAATCACATTTATTAAAACAAATAACCGTCTCAACCCGCCTTTGCTCCATGTGTATCAAAAATCGATCCAATAAATTTAAGTTTGGGCTAGGTTGTGCACAGGCAAAAATAACAATTACCTGATCAATATTGGCAACCGCAGGACGGATCAAGCTATTTTTCCTCTCGGCAATCTCTGTGATATTACCAATTTTCTTTTCTGAATCCAAAATTTCTATGGCAACCCGGTCTCCCACCAAGGGCTTTATTTTCTTATTCCGAAAAACGCCCTTGGCCTTACATTCATATAATTCACCGAAACCGGTATGCACATAATAAAATCCTGCTATTCCTTTTATAATTTTACCTTCCATCTTAGTTTTCCTTTGAAAATGCAACTGAAATCGTACCGCCTACTCGTACACCATCCAAATATACGTACAATTCACCTGTCGAATCGCTGTAACCTTCAAATTCAGGTAATGTAATTGGGAAATCACCCATGCTATGACTTTCCTCATAAACAGTTGTACTCTTACCATCCTGTTTCAAGATACATTTAATGACACCAGTTTGATCTTCTGTTTCAAATGGGTTATCTGTCAAGGTAACACCTTTTGCCACATATTTAGGTTGTGCACCGTTACTTACAGTGATAGAAATTGCAGTTCCCTTCTCAACTTTGGTTCCTACAGATGTACTTTGAGAAATGACCTTACCCTTTGCAACGCTGGAGTCATACTCATAACTTACACTTGTAGACAATTGTAAGCCTACACTTTCCAATGCCTTCTTGGCTTCTGCTTCGGTTTTATTTGTCAAATCCGGAACAGCAATAGAGGTATCTTCTTTTCCTTTGCTGACATATAGTACAATGGTTTCCCCTGCCTGTGCCGTCTTTCCAGCCTCCGGACTCGTACCAACTGCCAATCCTTCCTCTACAGTGTTACTATACACAGTAGAAACGGTAACCTTAAAGCCTTGTGCAACCAAAGCAGCCTTGGCACCTTCTTGAGATTTTCCTGCTACAGAAGCTACTTTTAATTCCTCTTGTCCGGAACTAACCACTAAATTGATAACCATATCTTCTTGAATTTCCGTTCCTGCTTTTACATCTTGAGAAATAATATAACCCTGTTCCACTGTATCAGAAGCTTCCTGTTTTGCATTTACTACCAATCCTAAATCTTCCAAATCTTCAATTACATCATCATACTTTAAGTTGGTAACATCTGGAACCGTTTGCACCTGTTTGGTTGTCTCGATCGTACTTGCCGGACTTGCCGTCCGGGTTAACGAATCTCGATTGGATCCTCCTCCAAAGCATCCGGAAACTTTTACAATGATAAATACAAATATTCCGACAATCAAGATAGCTGCCAATACACCACCGATACTCATCAAACGTTCTAAAGCTGGTTTGACATCTTCCTCCTCATCGTCATCTTCTTCTACTTTTTTGTAATTCTGTCTCATATTGGTTGGTTTCACCTCGATTGGTTGTTCACGTAATTCCTGCTGTTTTTCTGCCTCACGAATGGTTTTGATGTCTTCTGGTGTAAAGCTGATGGTTGGTGAATTTTCCACCGTCTGTGCATTCATGATTGTCACATAGGCTCCATCTGGATTACTCAAAGATTTTTTTAAATCTGTAATCAAAGCTGAAGCTGTCAAATACCGATACTCCGGTTTCTTTTGCATACACTTTTGTACAATCCGATCCAAACTTACCGGCAAACTTGGTTCGATATCACGCAGTGGTGTTGGTTCATCCTGCAAATGAGAAAGCGCAACCGAAACGGTATTGTCCCCAATGAAAGGCACGCGTCCTGTCAACATCTCATACATGGTAACACCTAAAGAATAAATATCACTTTTTTCATCGCTAAATCCGCCTCTTGCCTGTTCCGGCGATAAATAATGAACGGAACCCATGGCATTCGAGCTGATGGTGTCTGAAGTCACCGCTTTGGCGATTCCAAAATCAGTTACCTTTACCTTTCCCTCTCTGGAAATAATGATATTTTGTGGCTTAATGTCTCTATGTACAATATGATTGGCATGGGCTGCCTCCATACCTTGCGCAATTTGAATCGCAATGCCTACTGCTTCTCTGACATCTAAACGTCCTTTTTTTTCTATAAAACTTTTTAATGTAATGCCTTCTACCAATTCCATTACAATATAGTACATATCATTTTCATCACCAACATCGTATACGTTGACAACATTCGGATGTGATAATCCCGCAGCGGATTGTGCTTCTGCACGAAATTTTTCTACAAATTTCGTATCATCACTAAATTCTGCCTTTAATATTTTGATTGCAACAAATCTATTGAGTCTATGGTCCTTTGACTTATACACATCCGCCATGCCGCCGCTTCCAACTTTATCTATAATTTCATAGCGATCACTAATAAACATTCCAGGTCGTATTATCATGTCAATCCTCCATTTCTTTTTTTACAAGTCATACCCCTTTTTATTCCTGTACGACACTCTCTGTACCTCTCATCTATCATACACCCTCAACCCACTCATAGATAATAAACAAAATCCAGCAACATTCCTATATCTACCACGACTGAAGGTGGCTTATCCCTATACTTCTATTAAAACAATTCCAATATTATCCCTGCCGCCATTTGCATTTGCAGCACGAATCAATTCTTTTCCTGCTAAAGCAATATCCGCTTTATTTTTAACAATGGAACAAATCTGATCATCGTCTACCATATTGGTAAGACCATCTGTACACATTAAAATTACGTCGCCTTCCTGCACCTGCAATTCAAAAAAGTCTGCTTGTACGACTGGGGCAGGTCCCACAGCTCTGGTAATCACATTTTTGTTAGGATGCCCTTTTGCATCTTTCCGAGCCAAATTTCCGCTCCGGATCATATCTTCAACCCAAGAATGATCTTCTGTAATTTGATGAATGCCTTCTCTAATCAGATATGCTCTAGAATCTCCAACATTGGCAACATACAACTCGCTTCCAATGATTGTGGTCGCTACAATTGTAGTACCCATACCATATAACGATGCATCCGCTTCCGCATCTTTAAAAACCGCCATAT
This sequence comes from Lachnospiraceae bacterium, assembly GCA_017393285.1. Lineage (GTDB taxonomy): Bacteria > Bacillota > Clostridia > Lachnospirales > Lachnospiraceae > CAG-411. Next base: position 5,376 of record JAFORL010000143.1, on the reverse strand, counting down.
TTCCGGCTTGAATTGCACTTTCAATAATACCAATAGGAGAACGTAATTTACTCTCCTTTACCACGCTCACCATCGTATCTACACAACAACGTGAAGCATAATCTCCAGCTTGATATCCTCCCATACCATCTGCCACTAAAAATAGATTCGGCAATGGTCCAATCGGATTTTCGCAACTAAACAAAAAATCCTGATTAACCTTACGAATCATTCCAATGTCAGTAATGGAAAATGTTCTCATGTGTTTCCTCCTATTCTCTCTAATGTTCTCTCGAAGTCTTTTTATACAAGAATTTTGAGATAGATTTTTCTTGGATAACGACATTCCCGCAGTGCGTACACGGTGTGTACGACGAGAAAATGGAGAAAATCCAAGGAAAATATAGCCGAAATTATGGTATAAAGGAGATTCCGAGAGAACATTCTACATCTCTTTGTGATTATAAATGATTGATAGATGCCCAATTACAAAACAATACGTATACATGTTCTATTGTGTTACACTTTCAGAAACACCATCTATTTTTGTGTTTCTAGCCATATAATTTCTTCGCAATTGTCCGCATGCGGCATCAATATCTCTTCCCATCTCTCTTCTAATGGTAACATTTATTCCTGATTTTTCAAGTATCATTTTAAATTTTTGTACAAAAACCGTATTTGTATCTTTAAAATTTCTCTCTTTTATAGGATTTACCGGTATTAAATTCACGTGACAATTTTTTCCCTTTAACAAACGACACAATTGTCTTGCAAAATCTTCACTATCATTTTGTCCTTCTACCAAACTGTATTCAAAACTTACCCTGCGGCCTGTCTTGGCAAAATAAAAATCACAAGCCTCCATAATTTCTGCAATTGTATACTGATTGGCAACCGGCATCAATTTCTTTCTTGCCTCATCATTTGGGGCATGTAACGAAATCGCCAATGTAATTTGCAATTGTTCCTCTGCCAATTCCTTGATTTTTTCCACCAAACCACAGGTAGATACGGTAATATTTCTTTGACTGATATGATACCCTTTATCATCGGTTAACATTTTTACAAAAGCCACAAAGTTATCATAATTATCCAAAGGTTCACCCGTTCCCATAATTACCACATTAGAAACCCGCTCTCCAGAAATATTCTGAATTGCATATATCTGTCCCAGCATCTCTGACACCGTTAAATTTCTTTCCAATCCACCTAAGGTCGAGGCGCAAAAACGACACCCCATACGACAGCCTACTTGGGAAGAAATACATACACTATTGCCATGCTTGTATTTCATCAAAACACTTTCGATCACACTACCATCCCGCAGCTGAAACAAAAATTTTGTTGTCTGTCCATCTTTCGATACCAAACGATCCACCATGGTAGTAGGATAAATTTCACTCTTTTCTTCTAATTTTTCCCGCAGTGCTTTAGAAATGTTGGTCATATCCGAAAAATGCATGACTGCTTTTTCGTGTAACCATTGATAAATCTGCTTCGCTCGAAAGGGCTTTTCTCCCCAAGACTCCAACAAAGCGATCAATGCATCATAATCATATGATTTAATATCAATCTTTTCCATTTTCATTTTCACCTTCTTATTTTTTTAGTTTTGCCAAGAAAAATCCATCTGTAGAATGGATACCGGGATACAATTGCAAAAATCCTTGGGCTGTGGTGTCACTCCGCAAGGATTCTGGTATTCCGGAATCTAAGCTTTCCAAGGTCAGTCCGAATTCTTCCACAATCCATTTTACATTTTCCTGATTTTCTTTTTTGTTGACAGTACAAGTGCTATATATAAGTATACCGCCAGGTTTCAAGTATTTTACGGCATTGGAAACAATCTGTCTTTGCAAGACCACCAGTTGTTCCATACCTTCTTTGCTCGCCTTATACTTGATATCATTCTTCTTTCCCATGACACCTAGACCAGAACATGGAACATCCGCTATGACCACATCCGCCTGTTCCAGTATACTTTCATCTAGTATTGTGCCATCTTGTACTTTTGTTGTAAGATTGTGAATGCCTAAACGTCTACAGTTTTCTTCTATTTTTTGTATTTTATGTAAAGAAAGGTCTCTGGCGCTAATTTGCCCTGTACCCTGCATCAAATCTGCCATATGCATACTTTTTCCACCAGGTGCACTACAAACATCTACCACAAAACTTTCTTCCTTTACCTGACTGGCAAGGGCTACCAACATAGAACTCTCATCCTGTACTACAAACCAGCCCTTTTGGAAAGCCTCTAATTGCTGCAAATAATCATAGGCTGAAATTTGAAGAGCTGCGTCCACATAGGCTCCTGCTTCTACCGTAACCTTTTGTTCCTGTAGGGACTCTACCACTTGTGCAACTGACGCATTTTGCAACTGACAACGAATACTGGTTTTTCGTTCTGTAAACATGGCAGCTAACATGGTTTCTGTTAATTCTTCGCCATATTGTTCAAGCCACAAAGCTACAATCCATTCCGGCATAGAATATTTGACCTGCAAATATAACTGTCTTTCTTTCTGGGGATTCGGATATTCCAGCTGATTTTTATTTCTTGCAATATTTCTAAGCACACCATTTACAAACCCTTTCAACTGATGAAAGCCCCGTTTTTGAGCCAGCTTTACAGACTCATTACAGGCCGCCCGATCTGGCACCTGCTCCATATATAAAATCTGATACACGCCCATTCTTAAAAGGGTACGTATCAAGGGTTTCATTTTTTTCACTTTTGTTTTTGAAAACTGATTGATGACATAATCTAATTCTACCGCTCTCTCCATGGTGCCTTCTGTCAGGCGTGTAAAAAAAGCACGCTCTTGTTTTTCTAAATACTGATAATTCGACAAAACCTGCGGCAAGACTACACTGCTATATTCGCCTTTTTCTAATACCTTCATCAATACATCTAGAGATAATTCACGTATATTCATGTCTTTCTCCTACTCTTTTGATATTTTTCTACATAACAAAGGTAACAGTTCAGCCTCTACGCCAAACTGTTACCATACTAATCTCTACGATTACCCAAAAGACCAGATAATAAAAGCAAACGAAGCAACTGTAAAATCATTGAAGCTGCCGCTGCTACATAAGTCAAGGCTGCCGCTGTCAATACCCTTCTTGCTCTGGAAACTTCTTTCCGATCTAACATTTGACTTTCTTTTAAAATTTTCAATGCACGATGTGATGCATTAAATTCCACAGGTAAGGTAACAATACTGAATAACACAGCCATTCCAAAAAATATGATACCAGCTAACATTAAATAGTAATTTCTACCTAACAAGAAACCTGCCATTACAATCGGCCAAGATATGGTGGAACAAATATTTACCGCAGGTACCATAGCAGAACGCAATCCAAGAAAAACATAACTGCGTGCATGCTGAATGGCATGTCCACATTCATGTGCTGCCACGCCGATGGCTGCAACGGAACGACTACCATAAACCGTTTGTGATAAATTCAATGTTTTATTTGTGGGATTGTAGTTATCTGTTAAATCTCCCGCAATCGGTACAATCTGCACATCGTAAATGCCTGCTCCATACAACATTTGCTGTGCTACCTGTTCTGCAGTCATACCACTTTTACTCTCTACGCCTCTATATCTTGCATAGGTCATTTTTACAAGGGCTGAAGTAAGCAAAGACAAAGCCACACCAATTAAAACTAAAACATAGGTAGGATCCCAAAGCAAATTAAATAAACCCATTTCACACACTTCCTTTCACAACTGTTAAGACTATCCTAACACGGTACCTTTTTCAACTGTAATCCCTCTTAAAAAGGCATCAATATCCATTCTTTTCTTTCCTTCTAATTGTACTTCCTGCAACTGTAACAATCCCTCTCCAGTCTGTACAAAAAGGTCATGCTTGGTAACTGAAACAATGGTTCCACATGCCCCCTTACTTTCTGATTCCACTACGGCTGCCTTCCAAATCTTCAAGGTCTTCCCTTGCAATTTAGTATATGCACTTGGCCATGGATTTAATCCGCGAATCAAACGTTCAATTTCCACAGCTGGCTTTGAAAAATCAATGTTGCCCAACTGTTTATCCAACATTTTAGCATGGGTTGCCTTTGTATGCTCCTGCTTTACCGGTTGCAAACTGCCTGCTTCCACCTGTTCCAGTGTATGTACCAAGAGCTTGGCTCCTTCTTGTGCTAATTTTCCAAAAAGACTGCCACCTGTTTCATCTGCGGATAAAGGTACCACTACCTGTTCCAGCATATCACCTGTATCTACACCTTCATCCATTTGCATGGTGGTGACACCGCTTTCCGGTTCTCCATCAATAATAGCCCATTGAATCGGTGCAGATCCTCTATATTTGGGCAACAGGGATGCATGTACATTGATACAGCCATACTTTGGCAAATCTAATAATTCTTTGGATAAAATTTGTCCAAAAGCCACTACCACCATTACATCCGGCTTCCAAGCTCTAATTTTCTCAACTGCACTCTCCTCTTTGACTTTCACAGGTTGAAATACTGGTATTTCATGTGCCAATGCCACTTCCTTCACTGGTGTATACTGCATTGTCTTACCGCGTCCCTTTGGCTTATCCGGTTGCGTAACCACACCAACCACTTCATGTCCAGCCTCTATAATTGCTTCCAAAGTTCCTACAGCGAAATCTGGCGTTCCCATAAATACAACTCGCATAAAATCGGCCTCACTTTCTTTTACGCTTCTTCTTCCATCATTTTTTCTAAATCTTCGTTGTTAATCAAATCGCCTTCTACATGTTCCACATACAAGTGTCCATCCAAGTGTTCAATTTCATGACACAAAGCACGCGCCATCAATTCTTCTCCTTCAATGGTAAACTCCTGCATATCCAAATCGTAGGCTTTCACCTTTACATAATTCGGTCTGGTAACTAAACCTGATTTTCCAGGTACACTTAAGCAGCCCTCATATCCTCTTTGTTCTCCTGAAGTTTCTAAAATCACAGGATTAATCAAAATGATAGGTTCCGGTTCTTCAGAAGCAGATACATCAATCACTACCACACGCTTTAACACGCCTACCTGTGGAGCTGCAAGACCTACACCATAGGATGCATACATGGTCTCCAACATATCTTCAATTAAAGTTTGTAATCTTGGTGTTACTTCTTTGATTTCTCTTGATTTTTTGTTTAAAATTTCATCTCCAATTTCTCTGATCGTTCTTAAAGCCATATTTTACTCTTCCTTCCTATCCTTCTAATCCATATGTTTTCCGTTTCTTTCCAATAACATGAAACTGATTGAAATAAAAACCTGGCTAAGCATGCAAGCAGTCTCAGCTTATTCTCCATTTTAACATTTTTTTAGTTCAGCTGAGCCATTCATAAAGTGCCAGATTTACATTATGATTATGATTCTCAATTT
>JAFORL010000142.1 GCA_017393285.1 Lachnospiraceae bacterium | reverse complement strand
TATTCAGGCATTTTTAGGAGAAGTCGAGCAGGCTTTGGTTGAATTGGAAAGTCCAAAAGCGGAAAAAGAAGCAAAAACATACTTGACAGTGGATCCTTTGCAGAAAAAAATGCAATTGGAGAAAGCACGTTTGTGGATGACGGTAGAAGCGGGTACTCGATTGCAGAAAAAAGGGATTACGTTAGCAGTATCCAATGTAGAAGAAATTGTTGCAGAATTGGAGCAGGAAATCGAAAAGGGAAAACAAGCCTTATTTACGGAGGCAGGTTTTCAAGAGCAGGAATGGGAACAGACTGTCTTACAGGAAACCCTGTCCAAGACCGCGCAGATTAAGGAGATGCCGGCAACTGCATTAGGGGTTACTTTTGCGGAACGCAAAGAAATAACCTTAGATGCCTTGTATCAGACAGGTAGTCGCATACAGGAACAGATGCAGGAGAATGCAGAGGTTACGGAAGCATTTGATACCATAGGAAAGCAATGGATGCAGGCCAAAGCACACTTGTCTTATGAAAAAAATGAAACCCAAGTGGATAAAAGTTTGGGTGACAGCCTGCAAAAAGCATTCACCAATATTCCAAGTTTGTTAAAGGAATTAGATTTAGAAGCTTCTCGAGCCAATGTGAGAGCGGTAAAGATTTTAGCACATAATCATATGGACATTTCAAAAGAAAATGTCATGGAAATGAAGGCATATGATCAGCAGGTAAATCGAATTTTAGATACTTTGCATCCGGCTGTTACCATGGAATTAATCAAAGAAAAAATGAATCCTTTGCAGATGCCGTTAGAAGAATTGCAAACGCAAATTGAAAATTTACGAGATGATTTAGGACTGGATGGTACTGAGAAATATAGCAAATATTTATTGCAATTGGAGAGAAGCAATGGCATTTCATCGGAAGATCGACAGACTTATATTAATGTGTATCGTCTGCTTCACAATGTACAAAAACTTGACGGTGCAGCGGTGGGATATGTGTTACACTCCAATCGCGAAATGAATTTGGAAAATTTGCTTGTGGCATCTAAGACTTTGACGGGACATGGAGTGGAAACTTTCGTGACAGACAGTCAGGATGCCAGAGAACAGGTATATAGTCGTTCTACCTTGTTGTCCCAGTTGCGAGAAGGATTTTCTGATACGAAGGAAAACCAGACGGAGACAAAATATTATCAGTCTGTGGTGGATCAGGTATTAGAAGAAATCAGTCCAAGTAAGCTACAGGTTGTGGCTACGGATGGCGGAAAGCATTTGCAACAAGACAGTGGCTTGCTACAAAAAAATCTGGAACAACTATTGGAAGAAATGCAACAAGTAGAGGTAGAATCAGAAGAAAATGTTGCAGAAATCCAATGGAAAGAAGAATTAAGAGTAAAGAATATGCGGGAAATTGCCGATAACAGTCATGTATTGCAAGAGGCTCTGGATACCAGAGGTTTGGATGGAACCCTTGGTCAGATGGTGGCATTTGCCCAGAAAGCAAACCATTGGAAACGTTTGTGGGACAGAAGAAAACAGGCAAGTGTAGAAAAACAGGAAGGACTGAAAAAAGTCTTTACCAATCTGGTAGATGCATTGGATCGTCCGGAACAACTGGAGGAGGAATACATCAAAGCAATGCAGGAGGCGGAAACAGATTTATATGCAGATTTGCAGAACCGGCAAGTGAGAGCAGAACAATTGCAGGAAATGCAGACTTGTGTAAATGGCGTGCGTATGTACCAAGCCCTTGCCAAGAGAGAGGAATATGAGATTCCTTTGTTGATTGGTGAGCAGGTAACCCATGTACATGTAGCCTTTGTATCTGATGCAGACAAGGAATCAGGAGCTTCTGTTACTATGGAGACTCCAAAGTTAGGTAAAATTACAGCCAACTTATCTGCACAGGAAGCCGGTGTAGAAGCAAAGGTAACTTGTACTTTTGTAAAGGCCAAGGATACATTGCTGGCACAGGCAGAAAGCTTGAAAGCTGCATTGGAGAAACAGTCTCTTGCACTGGATACATTGGAAGTGCAAGTGACACAGCAAGGAAAGGATTGGGAAGAAGGGGGACAGCAAAGGACTACTGCCCAGACCAATCATCAATTGTATCAAATGTCGAAAGCATTTATACAATTTATTCAACAGGTGGAAGAAGAAAAAATGTAGGTAATAGACCAATGACAACAGGATATATATTGGAGGGTGTAAAATATGAAGATTAATCACAACATAGCAGCAATCAAATCAAGTAATCGATTACAAGTGACCAATGCCAATATGGCAAAGAGTATTGAACGTTTATCTTCTGGATATCGCATTAACCGTGCGGCAGATGATGCGGCCGGTATGGCTATTTCTCAAAAGATGAAAACCCAGATTCGTGGTTTGGAACAGGCATCAAGAAATGGAGCGGATGGTATTTCTGTAATCCAGACAGCAGAAGGTGCATTGAATGAAGTAGAAAGCATGTTACAAAGAATGCGTGAGTTATCGGTACAGGCAGCCAATGGTACCAATACAGGTGAAGACCGAGAGGCCATTCAAGATGAAATTAACCAGTTACGTCAGGAAATTGACCGTATTTCTACTGATACAGAGTTTAATACAAAGAAATTGTTGAATGGAGATGCAGACCGTAAGATTTTTACATCGAATACTAAGGTATCCATTGTATCTTTGTCGGATGAAGTGTTATCCAAAAAGTATCAGATTACGGTAACAGGTGCAGCTACCCATGCCTTACAAAAGGGAAATCAAGGTGTGAATGCCGATGCAGTTGCAGAAGACGAGGCTGGTAAGATTACGATCAATGGGGAAACCGTTGAGATTTCAGAAGGAATGTCTTCTGAAGAATTATATACCACACTACGTAAATTGGGAGATGCGGTAAATGTAAATGTTTATGCAACAAATGGAGCTGGTGTTGATGATAAAACTCCGGTTAGTTATGAAGCTGGTAAATATTTAACTTTTGAAGCCAAGGAATCTGGTTCATCCCGTTATGTAGAAGTGTATTGTGATAATCAGAAATTAGCAGAAAAATTAGGCATTACAAACGTGCATGAAGCAGGAAAAACCTATGGAAAAGATGCAGAAATTACATTATTAAAGGATTCTACAAAAGCAGAAACATTTACCGATACAGCCACAGCAGTTTCTAATGGAAATTTAGTGACGGTTTCGGACAAAAATGGGTTTGAAATGGTAGTAAAAGTAGAAGAAGATATAGATGCTACAGCACAACCAACAGTGGAATTGACCATTTTAGAGGCAGGTCCTTTGATTTTACAGGTGGGAGCCAATGAGGATCAAACGGTAACTGTCAGCATTCCGAAAGCAGACTGTGATTCTTTGGGCATTTCTAATATCAATGTGAATACCCAGGATGGTGCAGGGGAAGCCATTACCGCTTTGGATAAAGCGATTAATAAAGTTTCTTCTATTCGTGCTAAGTTGGGTGCTTACGAGAATCGTTTGGAGCATGCCATTACCAATTTGGATACCACAGATGAAAACTTGACAGGAGCACTTTCTCGTATTGAAGATTTGGATATGGCACAGGAGATGACACGTTATACACAATTGAATGTGTTATCACAAGCAGGTACTTCTATGCTTTCACAGGCAAATCAAATGCCACAAAATATATTATCATTATTACAGGGATAAAAAGCGCGGGGCTTTGTTTGGATAGAAAAAAGACGCAGGTGGAACAACGTTTTGCCTGCGTCTTTTTCGTCTTTAGCCTGCAAGCAGTCACAGGCTCTTTGCATTTATCTCAGTCGGATTTTGTAACTCCGACTGAGATAAACGCGACCCGAGGAGGCGCAGGAATTTGCAAAGGAACATAATCAGCTTCGCTAACGCAAATTCCGCGCAAAGTCTTGTAGGACGAGACTGGATGTATATGCTCGGCTGAACTTGTTACAATAATTTTACGTTAATTTAGTAGAAATGACTAATACAATAGAAAAAAAAGACGATATATTAGATGAAAAGAAGAACAGTACAATAGAATGTATGTAACAAAATTGTAATAGTTCCTTGCATGGAATAGGTAAGAGCTTAACTAGAAGTTAGGCTGTTATAGGTAATAGAAACGGGAAGGAGTCGCGTGATGGATAAAGAAATGCAACAAGTATATTCAACTAGAATTACCCAGGCCAGTCCCACAGAATTGGTGGTAATTGTTTATGAACTTGTGATTGTACATTTAGAAGCGGCCTGTCAGGCAAAAGAGCAAGGCCAAACGGAAGTGGCTATGCGTGAATTAGATCTTGCACAGAAGTTTCTACAGGAATTAATGGGAAGTTTGCAATTACAATATAGTATCGGAAAACAACTATTTTCTATTTATCGATTTGTAAATAAGACGATAATCGAGGCTCGTTTTCATGGACAGATGGATGAAGTTGCAGGTTGTGTTCCTTTGTTGCAACAATTGAAGAATAGTTTTGAACAAATTGCATCACAAGACCATAGAGGCCCGGTTATGGCAAATACCCAGAAGCTTTATGCGGGACTTACTTATGGGAAACATGCACTCTCGGAAGTATCCGTAGATCAAACCAATGGACATCGAGGATTGTATGCCTAATCTTTTCGTCAATATGACGGAAAGAAGTGGGAAAAGATAGGAAAAAACTGTAAAAAATCACAAATTGCAAAAAAATAAAAAACAAATATAACGTTTTATGAAAAAATACCGATATCATACTTAGAAAACAGTAAGGTGGTGATTATCATGAGAATTGATGCTTACAATGCAGTAAATCAAGTGTATCAAACAACAACACAGTCTAAGAAGGTGACTTCTTCTCAAAAGAGTAGTCGTGATGACAAGGTAGAGATTTCACAGGCTGGCAAGGATATTGCAGTTGCTAAGAAGGCGGTTGTGGAAGCATCTGATGTAAGAGAAGACAAGATTCAAAAAATCAAAGAACAAATCAATGCAGGCACTTATGCGGTTTCTGCAGAGGATGTGGCAGAGAAGATGCTAGGTAGTATATTTGGTGAACTTTCATAGGACTAGAAAGGTAAAGGAGGGGGATTCCTTTTGGCAAGTATAATCCAAGACTTGATATCTGTCCTAGAACAAGAGCGGCAGATATATGAAGATTTGATACCTATTGTATCACAAAAGAAAACAGTAATCATAAAGAATGACCTCGATACTCTCCAAAAGATTACGGAACAAGAGCAGATGGCGATTGATACCGTTACAAATCTTGAAAAGAAGAGAAGCGAGGTCATTTTTAATATAAGCATTGTAATGAATCAAAAAGCAGAAGAGTTAACCTTAGCAAAGATTGTGTCATTATTGGAAGGACAACCGGAAGAACAAAAGCAATTGGCTAAGGTACATGATAATCTAAAATATGCGGTACAGCAAATAATGAATATCAATAGTCAAAACAAATCGTTAATTGAACAATCCCTAGAAATGATAGAATTCAATATGAATTTGATTCAAAGCACAAGGATGTCGCCGGGGAATAATTATACAAGGAGTGCAGGCGAGGCGCAGGCACAAGTTTTGCAAACAGGGATGTTTGACGCAAAACAATAAAAAAAGAAAGGGATGTAGGTGATATCATGAGCTTGATGACAAGTTTTTCAGTAGGTGTAACAGGGTTAAAGACTGCCCAAATAGGTGTAAATACTACGGCACATAATCTTTCCAATCTCAATACAGAGGGATATACCAGACAAGAAGTAATTGATGTGGATAAGATTTATCAAACGATCAGTAGTTCTCACATTAGTAAGAATCAGTTTGGACTTGGAACCGAGGTTGCAAAGGTAAAACAAAATAGAAATGTATTTTACGATCAGTCTTATCGTTTGGAAGTGGGAAGACAGGCATTTTACAAAGTACAGAGCGATACCGTGAAAGAAGTAGAAGATTTGATGGGGGAGATGGAAGGTGTCCAATTCCAAAATTCTATAAATGATTTGTGGGTATCGGTGGAAGAACTGGTGAAAGAGCCTGACAGTATCGTAAAAAGAACCAGCTTGATTAACAATGCTGATACCTTTTTGACGAGAGCGCAAGATGTTTACAAACAATTGGTGGGCTATCAGGATAGTTTGAATCAACAGGTTTTAGATGCAGTGAAGGAAGTCAATGCCATTGGCGATCAAATTTTGGCATTAAATAAAATCATTGTGCAAAAGGAGTCGGGAGTAGAAAATGCAAATGATTATAGAGATCAGAGAAATTTATTGCTGGATCAATTGGCTTCTTATGGAAACATTAGTTACGAAGAAGATATTGATGGGCGTGTATTAGTAAATGTAGAAGGTATGCAATTTGTATCTTCTGATTACGTATACCATATGCAGACTGCGGACGCCAATGAACAAACCAGTATGGTAAAAGTGATTTGGCCCACGGGGCAGGAGGTATTTCCGGTTTCACAAGGTTTTTCAACCGTAATGGATACAGATGTGGGTAAAATAAAATCTATGTTAATTGCCAGAGGAGACCATAAGGCTACCTACATTGATATTCCGGATGATGATGCCACTTCAGCAGAGGTATTATCCTATAATAAAACAGTGGGTTCTTCTATTGTTATGAATACCCAGGCAGAATTGGATCGTTTGGTACATGCTATAACCACAGCAATCAATGATGCGCTTTGTCCGAATATCGGTGTAGAGGATTATGTCAGGGGGGCAGAAATGCAAAATGCATATAGTGTTGATTCTACATCTATAACCATCAAAGATGCCACAGGACAAGTTGTGAATCAGGATAAGGTTTTGGTTTGGGATGCGTTCCAGGCAGCCGTTGGTATGGATGAAGAACATACCCCAAGAGTGGAGTTGTTTAGTAGACAGAGCGTAGAACGTTATCAAAAAGGTACCATTTCCTACAAGCTTAGTGATGGGACAGAGATTACAAAAGAGGTATATATTTATAATCAGGAGGCGGCACCTTCCGATAACAATAAAGATAAATATTCCAGATATTCATTGGAACAGATGATTGTAACAGATGATATCAAAGAAAATCCGTCTAAATTACCATTTTCTTCCCAGAATTTAAGTGGAAATGCAGATGGATATGATGCGGAAACTTGCACAAGATTAACAGACATTTGGAAGGATGAAGCCTATACTTTGAATCCAAATGTGTTGACCAAGCATAATTTTGCAGAATATTATCAGGCAATGATTGGACAGATAGCTACCATTGGAAATGAATACAATAATATGGTGCAAAATGAAGAAAAATTAGTAAACAGTATTGATGATAATCGGCAGACCGTATCAGGCGTATCTTCTGATGAACAGTTGGTATATTTGATCCAATTTCAATATGCCTATACTGCCAGTGCCAGATATATTACAACGGTAGACCAGATGTTAGAGCATTTGCTCAATAAATTAGGATAAGAGGAAGGGGTGTAAAAGATGCCATCAACATTTTTTGGATTGACAATAGGAAAAACGGGGTTAAATATTGCGCAAGCATCCATTAATACTTCAGCACATAATGCTGCAAATGCGCAGGTAGCAGGGTATACCAGACAAATTGCCAATGCCCGGGCTTGCACACCCATTTCATTAAATACCAGAGCAGGTATGGCAGGAACAGGTGTAGAATTGACAAGTATTGAGAGACAAAGAAATATTTACTATGATGCAAAATATAGACAAAGCAATGCCAATTATGGAAAATACGATTGTACAGAATATTATATGCGTTCCATTGAAAGTTATTTCAATGAGGTAGGTGTAGAAGGCAATGAAGGAAAGGGTATCAATTATGCTATGACAGAATTTTTCAATTCTCTGGAAACCCTAAAAGATAATCCTTCCGATTCTAATACCAGAACACAGATGGTGGAAAAGGCAAATAACATGGTGGATATGGTAAATTATTTGTCAGAGAGTTTAAAAAATATTCAAAAAGAAGCCAATTCTGAAATCAAAGTGGCAGTAGAGCATATCAATTCTATTGCAGACCAGATTTCCAGTTTGAATCGTCAAATTAATACCTTGGAGATTCAAGGAGGCATGGCGAATGATTTAAGAGATAAGAGAGATTTGCTGTTAGATGATTTATCTACTTATGGCAATATTGAGGTATCGGAGCGAAACATTGGAGATGATACAACAGTAGTAAATGAATTTGTTGTAATGTTGGATGGAAAGATCTTAGTAGATACCAATCGTTGCAATAGTTTGAAAGTGGAGACCATGGCAGGCAGTGATGCACAGAATGATGTAGGGGCTTTGTATTTGGTCAAATGGAATGATGGTACTTTGTTTAATAACAAAAGTAAGACTCTAGGCGGAAAATTGCAGGCCTTGTATCAGATTAGAGATGGCAACAATAAAGAGAATTTTACTGGTGTTGCCAGTGAGGTTAAAACGGAAAATAATGAACTTTGCCTGACAGTGAAGGATACCAATTGTAATGACATCAATTTGCTGCAGATTCCAAACACACAGGGGAATATTATTGTTGGTGGTATTCGTTATACCTATGACCGATTTGATGTAAAGGTAGAGAGTGACGGTAGTTTTACTTATACTTTTAGAGATTTGAAGACAATAGAGGCAAATGGTGCACTCAACTTGACGGACGATGCCTCTAAGCAGGTATCGGTGGGTTATGCCATTGATTATAAAGGGGTGCCTTATTACCAGGCGCAGTTGAATGAATTTATCAGAACTGTATCCCAGGAATGCAATGCAATCTTCAATACGGGTCAGGATATGACAGAATACAATAAACTGGGCATGGATTTCTTTAATGGAACAGATAGTGCAACCGGAAAGAATTTTGAATTGATTGAAAATGGTACCAGTGTAGACTGGACGGATCCGGCTACAGGTATTGGGTATACAGTAAAGACAGAAATAACAAGTTTTACTTCTAATGGTGAAGCAAATTATACCGTACATTATTTTTATAAAGAGTCAATGGAGATAACGGATTCAGCAGGTAACGTAACACAAATCAATGCAGGTGATGAGGATACGGCTTTACAAAAAACTGGTACCCAAGGGGAAACTTACTATAATATGGATGCAACTAATTTCTGTATCACCAGAGCGGTATATAATAATCCATTGTTAGTAACTACCACTTCTGATGTAAATGCAGGTGTGGAAGGAACGGATGTTTTAGACCAGGTGATTGCCAAATTAAAAGATAGAAATTTATTTAAGCAGGGAACTGCAGGTCAGTTTTTGGAAACCTTTACTTCTAACATTGGTACCAATGCTTCCCAGGCAATTCTTTTTGCGGAAAGTCAAAAAAATATCAACGAATCCATAGATGAACAGAGAATGGCAATTTCCAGTGTGGATTCTGATGAAGAAGCGATTAATTTGGTAAAATATAAAAATGCTTATGATTTGAATGCAAAGGTTATTTCTACTATGTCACAATTGTATGAAATATTACTAAACATGTGATAAAAAAGCTTTAGGAGGATGGGAACAGATTGGTATGGAGAAAGGTTGAAAAACATGGCAACGCATACCTGTCTCATCCTATAAAAAAATAAGCATTTTATATAAGCGTGTTAGATCGAACAGTCGAATGGAAGGAGTGTTACACATGAGAATTACCAATGTGATGATGAATCGCGGTATGTTGAACAGTATCATGGGCAATAAGCAAGATATGAATACCAAGTTCGAACAATATGCAACGGGACAAAAAATTCAGAAACCATCGGATGATCCTGTTACAGCGATTCGTTCTTTGAAATATAGAGCCAATTTGTTGGAAACAGAACAATATGTAGAAAAAAATGTTCGAGATGCCCAGATTTGGATGGAATCTACAGAAAGTGCGTTGAAGAACATCGATGATATTTTAACACAATTATATGATAAGTGTGTAGCTGGTGCTTCAGACAGTTATGAAACGATTGACAGAGACAGTATGCAATTGCAATTGTCCAGCATGAAGGAAGAGGTTTATAATAGTTTAAATGCAGATGATGCAGGAAGATATCTCTTCTCCGGATATCGTACCAATACCTCTGTATGTTATACTAGTGATGACAAAACCAAGCGTTACACCATTGATGAACCTTTGAGTTTTACCAGTATGTATGAAAAAACCTATTTAACAGGTGGTGCCAGTTATGATCCGACTAAGGATGCGGAAACTTATAAAGGAGAAGCACCATCCACAGATAAATGTTATTGCATGGATTTGACATATACCGATATTAAACAATTGAATTCTATTAAAATATATGGAAATGGGCGTGTGGTTGAAATTAACGAAAAAAACAGTACAGATACAGATGCTTATGAAACAGAAGCTGGTAAAATTACTTTTCTGAAAGATACCGGACAATTGATTATTCCAGATGATATGTATGAAGAATTGCGAACTTCTCAAGGTTTGGTTGTTAATTACGATAAGGATACCTTTGCAAAAGGAGACTTGCGACCGGAAATGTATTTTGATTGTACTTCCTGGGATTTAGATGCCAGTGGAAATAAAATAGAATCTACAAAAAAATTAAATCGTAAACCACAGAATCAGCAAATTGATTACCATGTAAATACCAAACAATCTTTGACGGTCAATGTTTTGGCAAATGAGGTTATGGGTGCCAGCTTTGCCAGAGTGGTAGATGATATCACTTCTGCAGTGAATTCTGCCTTTTCTACACAGGAAAAGATTGAAGAGGTGGATTTGTTGTTGGCAGATAGTAATCAATCTGCAGATAAAATTGAAGCATTAGAAACCTTAAAAGAGCAACTAAATACAGAATTGACATTAAAAAAATCTATTTTAAGAGATACTTTTGCAAAGTCGCAAACAGTAGTAAAGGCGGTACAGGATGGAGAAAATACACCGGAGAGAGTAGAGGGTTCAGGTGGTATGGTATCTGTTCGGGTATCTAAGATTGGTGTAAATATTGCTAAGACAAGTATTGGTAGCCGTTCTGCCAGATTAGAATTGATTGAATCCCGCTTGACAGATTTGAAAACCAGTTACCAGACAATCCGAGAAAGTATTGAAGGTGTATCATTAGAAGAAGCTATGACAAACTATACATCTGCATTGACGGCATATAATGCATCTTTAAATGCCACAGGACGTGCAGTGCAAAATTCTTTGCTAGATTTTATATAAGATGATAAGAATCAAGGTGCATTCCCGCTTCCTCTTTAGAAGGAAAGGTTTTATTAGAGGATAGTGGGAATGGATCTTTTTTAAATAGGAGGATACGTTTATGAGGATACAGACAAAATTTTTTGGTGAAATGGAAATGGCAGAAAATAAAATCATCACATTAGAAGGTGGTTTGATGGGGTTTGAAAATTATACCAAATATGTATTAATTTACAATGAAGAAGGGGAAGGAAAAAACATTATGTGGTTTCAAAGTATTGAGGAACCAACATTAGCATTACCGGTGATTTATCCAGAAGTGATCAAAGAGGATTATGCACCGGATGTAAAGGAGTCTTTTTTAGAACCACTTGCACCTTTGCATGCAGATAATACCTGTATGCTATTAACTTTAACCGTGTCAGCTGATATAGAAAAGACAACTGCAAATCTCAAAGCACCATTGATTATCAATACTGACAACAAAAAAGGTTGTCAGGTAATTGCTGATAATGCAGATTATCCGGTGAAGTACAATGTATATGAGGCAGTACAAAGAATGAAGGAGGCGTCTGCATGTTAGCATTATCTAGAAAACAAGGAGAATCCATCATGATTGGAAATGACATCGAAATTACCATTCTTGATGTGAAAAATGATCAGGTAAAGATTGGAATACAAGCACCAAGACAGGTTGGAGTACACCGTAAAGAAATCTACCTGCAGATACAAGAAGAAAATAAAAATGCTGCGAAACAGGATAGCAAGCAAGAAACCCAGAATACAATGGCACAACTGGAGCAATTATTTTCAAAATAAAGATTACAAAAATTTCCAAAAGGGGTAAAGTATTTGATGAATTTACCGATATAATAAGTACAATAACTTGAAGAGTCTTTCTCTTTGGAAAGACAGAAATTTGTTCGTATTTTTGTCGTAAAGACAGGGAGGTGGGATTTATGATTAATCAAATCAATGGAGCTTTAGAAAGTATCAATAGAACGAATATGCCAGTGCAGCCAATCAATTCTTCTAATCAAAGAAAAACGAAAACGGAGCAGAAGAAAGAGAATGGATTTAAGGATATAGTTCGTGCAAAAGATCAGGAAGATAAAAAGCAGGAAGATAATGTGGAACAGATAAAAAAAGCTGTAGAAGAGGCAAATAAAAAAGCACGTATTATGAATACTGCAAGAGAATTTTCTTATGATGATGCCACCAACCGTATTTGCGTAAAGGTAACAGATACAGAGACCAAAGAAGTAATTCGGGAAATACCAACGGAGGAAGCTATAAAGCGCTTGACACGTATGTTGGAGGATGCCGGATTGGTGTTCGATAAAACTTTATAAGGGGGAAGAATTATGGGAATTCGAATGACAGGTTTGACTTCTGGATTGGATACAGAAGCTATCGTAGAATCGTTGATGAGTGCCCAGAAGGCCAAAAAAACAAAAATTGAAAATAAATTGACTAAGTCAGAATGGACAAAAGATATATGGAAAGACTTAAATACAAAATTGTATTCTTTCTATACAAAAGAATTAACAAAATTTAAGACGCAGGGTAATTATATTACCAAAAAGGTATCTTCATCCAAGGATTCTGTAGCGACAGCTACTGCTACCAACAGTGCAGTGGCAGGTGCACATACCTTAGAGGTACATTCTTTGGCTTCGTCACAGAATGTGACAGGCGGACAGATTGATGCCACATCTAACACCAAGAGTTTGACTGATTTGGGTATGACAGTAGGAACGAAGATAAAGGTGGCGTCTGCAGATGGAAGTAAGACCGCAGAATTAGAAATTACAGAATCAACTACCATTGCAGATTTTGTTTCTACTTGTAAAGATGCCGGTCTAAATGCCAATTTTGATACAAAGCAGAAGAGACTTTTTGTTAGTTCTGTGGAAAGTGGAGCTGCCAATGGATTTTCCATTACAACGGAAGGCGATACTTTGGAGGATGGAACTTCTCAGTTGACAAAATTAGGTTTGGATGAGATTGATCCGACAGATAAGACATCTGCAGATGATGTTAGTAGCACCAAGCTTAGTATTCGATGGGCCAGCGATGCAGAGATTGTATTAGATGGTGCAACTTTGACTGATACCAGCAATAGTTTTGTGGTAAATGGCTTGACAATAAATTTAACAGGAACTACCTTGGATAAGACGACAGGTACTTATGACCAGATCCAGTTAAATGTGACCAATGATGTGGATAATGCTTATAATATGGTTAAGGATTTTGTGAAGAAATATAATGAACTCTTAGATGAGATGAATGAAAAATATAGTGCCGAATCCGCACGAGGTTATGATCCGTTAACGGATGAACAAAAAGAGGCGATGTCTGATGATGAAGTAGAAAAATGGGAAAAGAAAATTAAAGATTCCTTACTTCGTCGTGATAGTACATTGGATGGCATTGTTTTATCTATGCGTACTTCTTTGCAGGTGACCAAGGAGGTAAATGGAACAAAGTATTCACTTTCTAGTTTTGGTATTTGCACTTCTAGTGATTATAAGGAAAAAGGTAAGTTGCACATTCATGGAGATGCAGATGATGAGACTTATGGCGTTATGGATGACAAGTTGAAGAAAGCTTTGGAGGAAAATCCGGAAGCTGTCATGAAGACTTTAGCTGCAGCGGGACAATCTTTATATGATGCGATGACCAAGAAGATGGCAAAGACAAGTATCAGTAGTGCCTTGACATTCTACAATGATAAGAAGATTGATTCCGATCAGACTGCTTATAAGAAAGAAATCAAAAATATGGAAGATAAATTAAAGAAATTAGAGGATAAGTATTATAAGCAGTTTACAGCAATGGAAAGTGCTTTGACGAAAGCACAGAGTAACGCAAGTATTTTCACGAGCTATTATGGTGGATAGGGGTTTTAGAATAGTCAGTAGATAGCTTCTGCAAGTTTGCTTGCTAAGAAGCTAAGCTACTTGATAATCTATCCGTATGAGCAAGTAGCTCCATTGGGAGTGGATCCGGGGGGCTGTTGCAAGAAGAAGGCAAGATACATAATATAGTATGGCATTTGTAAATGATGCACTATATTTTGTGATATTTTTCTTCTTGCGACAGCCCCTTTTTAGTAGTGAGATTCAATAGAAAATCTTCATTTTTCTATTAAATAATGTTGAAAGAAAACCGATATATAAAGTAACAAGGAAAACATATAACAAAAGCTTTTGGATATATAAGGATAATTGTTAGTAGGTATCCCTCTTTGCAAATATGCGGAGGGGGGTGCCGAAAAAATAGCGCAAAATCTACTAGAGTTGACATCTATGGAGTTCCTTATTTGTGAGGTCTGTGGAAGTGGAAAGTCAATTGGAGTAGTTATGATAACTAGTATAATTTAGCAACATAAATGAAAAAAGCATAAAGGGTATTAAGAAGGAGGAATGCATTATGGCATTTTCAGGGGCAGCAGCAAGCGCATATCAAGGAACTAGGATTAAGACAGCATCACCGGCTGAATTAACATTGATGTTATATGATGGAGCAATTAAGTTTTGCAATATGGCAAAAGTTGCATTAGAAAAAGGAGATTACGAAAAAACCAATACTTATATCCAAAAAGCAAAAAAGATTATTGTACAATTTCGTAATGACTTAGACTTTAACTATCCGGTTGCAAAGGACTTTGATCGCGTATATGAATATATTTACTATACCTTGGTAGATGCAAATGTAAAAAAGGATATGGATTTATTGGAAGAAGGATTGGGACGTATTCGAGAGATGCGCGATACTTGGAAAGAAGTTATGGAAAAAGTAAAAAACGGACAGTAGTGGAAATGTTTTGAAGAAAGTTCACGGCATTCACATTACTTGTTTCAGGTAAGGAGAAGGAAAAAATATATGGATTGGTGCCAAGTACCTGCTGGAAAATGGGGTTGTAGCAGGTGCTTGGCATATATGTGAAACGGAAACAGTGGGGGCTGTTGCAAGTGACATTGGGGTGGTAAGATTTTCAAAGCATAGAGTTGACAATGTGAAAATCCTATCACTGACCTGCAGATTGCAACAGCCTTTGTTTTGTTATTGGAAAAAGCCGTTGAAATGGTAAAGAAGGAAGGAAAAGTATAATGGGAGAAAGCGTTAGCACCTACGTGGATGTTATGATTACATCCTTGAAAAAAAAGGTTATATTATTGGAAAAAATAGAAAATACTGTTTTGGAGCAGGAAAAAGAGTTGCAAAAACCAAAGCCGGATTTGGATGTTTTGAATGATATTGAAGATCGTTTGGCAGAATATGTGGTAGAACTGGAAAAGGCAGAAGATGGTTTTACCAGTATTTATCAAAGAGTGAAAGAAGAAATTGGAGACCAGAAAGAAGGGTATAAGACGGAGATTCAGGAAATGCAGTCCTATATTCGTGAGATTACAAATCAGACGGTCAAAATACAAGCACAACAGGTAAGAAATCAGCAAAGAATGAAGATATTTTTTGATACAAAGAAACGGGAAATTCGACAATTTCATTCTGGAAAACGTAGTGTTGCGCAGTACAGTCAGCATGGGGCAGCACCTTTAATGGGGCAATCTTTTTTTCTGAATCATAAAAAGTAAGCCATGTGTCAGTATTTTTGGATATCACTATAGATAAAAATAAATTGCTCTCGTAAAGGTAGCCTAGTATTTGCAAATTGTCTAATAAGACTATTCGCTTATGCTAGCCAGTTAATCTGGTGGATTTTTTTTGGTAAGTCAGCTTGTATGAAAAAAGCAACAAGTAACATTTTCGAATGGAGATAGTACAAAAGAATAGAAGGATACTGGAAAAAGAACGATTGGAATAGAACGGTCGCAGAAGTTAGACTATTTTGTTGGGCTTTTGCGGTTGGGATAGAAAATGGTTCTTTTTTTGTATATACATGTTCTGGCTTTGTTAGCCTACACAAGCATACAGGACAGGTTTTCAAGTAGATATGTTTCTAAGCAAGCAAGCTTGCAAGAAACATATCTACTGAAAACACTTTAATAGAAAATTAGGTTGGGATTTATAAATATTTCTGATATAATAATATTATGCTAAGAAAAAATTAGCAATATGTTACAAAAATATGAAGAAAAAGAAAACCTATATGTTGGGATTATGACGACATAACAAGAGACAGGTCTGCTTGACAGTCATCATCATGTATAAAAATGGGTTTGCTTTATAAAGAGAGGAGATGGAGAAGAATGAAATTGAAATTCTTATCAAGAAAAAGAATGGTGTGTTTGGTCTTGCTTTTCTTGTTGTCCTTGTATGTTGGGATTGCTTTTAAATCCCATGTGTTTGCATCAATAAGAGAAAATAATACAGAGACGGAGCCTGTGACTTTGGGGGCGGATGAACAGTTGGCCAATACGGCGAAATATACGGATTGGGATCATAAAAAAATGATAGAGGAAGCAACCAATGAGGCAAAGGAAAAATGTCAATTGATGTTTTACAATTTTGCAGAATTTAGTCAATGTACAGGATTGCGTTCTGGCATGATTGTTGGAACACAGGGATATGAGCAGGTGAATGATGCGGGGGCTGCCTATTACCAAGTGCAAGAAAAGAAAGAAAAGGATACCATTGCTTTGGAAAATGGTTTGTATGCCAAAGTGATTCCGGATACCTACACAGACCAGGAGGGAACCCAATGGTTTATTGGAAATGCAAAACAATGGGGCGCAAAAGGTGATGGAAAAAATGCGGACGAAAAAGCAATCAATGCCTGTGTTGTTGCCATTGGAAGCCAAATCAATGACAAAGCAAAACAGAGAGGTTTGGTTTATCTGCCAAAGGGAGAATATAAATGTACCAATCTGATT
>JAFORL010000141.1 GCA_017393285.1 Lachnospiraceae bacterium | reverse complement strand
TTTTTTGTGTAATAGGAAATTGCGATGCAATTTCCTATTACATAAAAAACGCGACCCGAGGATGCGCAGACCGCGGAGATGGAGTTCATTGCTGCGCAATACCGCGGTCGCGCTAGAGTTTTGCAAGCAAAACTCTTTGTTATTTGCGTGGTTGAAAGCTACTTGCGCATACGGATAGATTGTCAAGTAGATTTATTTCTTAGCAAGGGAGCTTGCAGAAGCAATCTACTGACAATACTTGTAAAGTAAATGGTAGAAATGGGCAGATGACAGAAAGGAAGTAGAGATTATGACAATAGCAGAGCAAGTTGTGAAAGCATTGATAGAGAAAAATTGGACTATTTCTTGTGCAGAATCCTGTACAGGTGGAAAATTAACAGGTGCCATAGTAGATGTGGCAGATGCTTCCAAGGTGTTAGAGGCCAGTATCGTCACATATTCCAATAAAGCAAAACAAGAATATTTACAGGTGCAGGAAGCTACCTTGGCGCAATATGGTGCTGTCAGCGAAGAGACAGCCAGAGAAATGGCAATAGGGATAGCCAAAGCCAATCACGCCCAGGTGGGCGTAGCAGTAACCGGTACTGCAGGTCCTGGGGGGGGAACAGAAGAAAAACCGGTTGGTACGGTATGTTTCGGTTTTTATGTGGACGGCAGGGTAGAAACCAGTCGCAAAGAATTTGGAGATCTGGGAAGAAATGTTGTCCGGGCAGCCAGCGTGGAATATGCCTTACAAAAGTTATATCGCTATATACAAAATCGTGCGTAAGAAAAGTGGATATAGGCAATTTTTGCATTAGAAAAGAACACAAGGTATCCTTCTCTTACGAGAACGGTGGGATATCTTGTGTTCTTTGTGTAATAAAACCCTTTGTTTTTTTATGTAATAGGAAATTGCGATGCAATTTCCTATTACATAAAAAACGCGACCCGAGGATGCGCAGACCGCGGAGATGGAGTTCATTGCTGCGCAATACCGCGGTCACGCTAGAGTTTTGCAAGCAAAACTCTTTGTTCCTGGTCTTATTCGTCAAAAGTTTCTCCATTGATTAGGACATGTTCATCGCCCTCCAATGGAATGACAATACAGGTTCTTCCGTCAATGATTTGGGAAGTAATCTGTTCGGCAGTTTCTTCATTTACCTGCAAGAGAATTTCGCCTTCTCCGGCTACCATTTCAGTACTTCCGCTTTCTATCCTTGCACTTTGAATATCCAAATCTTTTTGTTCGATGACAGCATCTTTTTCGGCGATGGTTGTATTTTTTTCTTCAATGGTTTGCTTCAAGGCTTCGATTTCTTTTGTCAATGCCTGTTGTTGTCTACGTTTGGCATTGGCTTCCATGGTTTTTTTGTCAATCAGAGAATCTACCACAGGTGGCTCCTCTGCAAATTCTTCTTCATAGGCTTCTTCAATTGTTTTTGCAAGGGAAGCCGGTACTTCATTTTCTTCCATAACAGATTTTAAAAGAGATGGATGCAGGATTAATTCGCTTTCATCTTCCTGTGCAGCCTGTTCTTCCATCATTTCCTGCAATTCGCTTTGAATGTCCATGAGGGTAGCTTCACTGGCTTCCGGATGGGTATCCATTGCCTGTTGTACCAAATTTTCAAATGCATTTTTTTGCATGGTGGCAGTTTTCTTTGGGTTACAGCCTAGAAATTCTTCCGCTAGTTCGTTGTGTGGTTCTTTGGCATTTCTGGTATAGAAAATAACGGAATGAATGTCACTGCTTCGTTCAGAAAAAGCCGGGAATACAAATCCACTTTCCGGTGCGCCTACTACCCAGTCACGAATACGTGCGCCGATTCTGTGTTGGTCTTCTCTGTAACCCAATGCTGCTTTGGAAAGGGTAACAGGACAGATGGCACATAGGATATATTCGTATACTTCCTCGGACTCATCTAATTTTTGGTTATCGCTGGTCTTAGTCATTACATCATAGGCGTCATGGAATAGTAAAATCAAATAATTGCCGGGATAGTCGTAAGTTTCAATGATTCGATCAAAAAACAAATTTGCAATTTCCGGATTTTTTAGTTTGCTTTCTCTTACACCCATTAAAAATTGTTGTTTACCACCTTGGGCTTCTTCTTCTCTAGGAAATTCTAAAGAAAGCAAATTGTTATGTACGGTACCGGATAAGGTTTTTTTGGCAATTTCTAAATATTTGTGCATTTCTTCTTCGTCTAAATTTAGAAAGGTTTCGTTGATATCTACCACCCTATTTTTGTCTGCATCTACATAGCAACCAATCATTTTGGTAAAGCTACAACCGTTTTTGGTAAGTCTTTTCTTTAATTCTGCAATATCTTTCTTATGCATAAGTTCCCTCTTTTCTGAAGCTATCGTTCCAAGTCTTCATAGCTTCCTATAATCTGATTTCTTTATTGTTACATTATACCTTTTTCGATAAAAAATGCAACAGGGACAAAAGAACAAATATGGTAACAGTTCAGCCGAGTTATTCCTAAAGTGCCAGATTAGCAAAGAAAAACAGAAAAAGAAAATGGCTGGTCACTTTATACATGATTGGCATCTGCGCGGCTGAAGAAAAACTAAAAACCAAAAGTTGCAACCATAAAAAAAACGTGTTATGCTTAAGAGTGGAAAAACAAAAGAGTAACAAAAAAGAGAGAGGAGTAATATAGTGGAAAAAGAAAATAGACATGGTTTAGCCTTCAAGTCTATGATATTTGGATGCGTTGGACTCTTGACCTCCTTTTTTTGGGGAGGTTTCTTGGGTATAGCAGGTCTTGTTTGTGGTGTGATTGCATTACTCGCTAAGGAAAAGAAAAAAGCACAGGCAATCATCGGAATCATAACCTCAGTCATTTCTATTTTGATTTTGATCTGGATTGTCAACATGTTAAACTTATCCATTCGAACAGGCTTGTTTGGAGAGATGGAAACCATCATGGAAGATGGCAAAGTAACAGAGCAGGAAATGAATCAATTACAGGCGGATATAGAAAAAGCGTTGGAAGCTGAAGAACTGTATAAATGAAAAAAGAAAGGAAGTAAAAATAATGCCAAATATAATACCTATTGGTCCCATTACGATAAAGTTGTATGGGCTTATGATTGCATTGGGGGTGTGTACAGGGTTATTTATTTCTACCAAACGGGCTAAAAAAATAGGTCTGAGTGTAGATCTGATTGAATCACTTTTGTGGGTGGTTATGCTTGGTGGTTTTGGTGGAAGTCGATTGATTTTTTACATTACGGTATTTCCGGATATTATAAAGCGACCTTCTATTTTGTGGGAGCTTTCTTACGGATACGTAGTATATGGCGGTATTTTGGGTGGCGTTTTGGCAGGCATATGCTATATTAAGTACAAAAAAGAGCCGGTCTTGTCTTATTTGGATTTACTGATGCCACAGGTGGCTTTGGCACAGGCAATTGGAAGAATCGGTTGTTTGTGTGCCGGCTGTTGTTACGGGAAACCCACCCATTTGCCAATTGGATTTACCTATCATACTTCTCAATTTGCACCTATCGGAGTAGCCCTGTTTCCGACACAGATTATATCTAGTATGGGAGATTTTGTTTTATTTTTAGGACTGTTTCTCTATAGCAAAAAGAGAAGAACCAAAGGGATGACTGGTGGTCTATATTTTGTATTTTATAGCATGGGACGGTTTGCAATAGAATTTTTGCGAGGAGACGTTGAACGAGGTGGGGTTTTATGGTTTTCTACTTCTCAATGGATTTCAATCATTGTCTTTGTGGCTGCGCTTATATGGATTGTTTTTTTGAAATTGCATCATCCAAAGGAGGTAATCTATATCAAAAAAATTTCACCGGAGCAGGTGAGAAGAGATAGCCTTATGCTTGACAATGAGGAACGATTGTAAAATATGTAACTGTTAAAAAGTGGGAGATTGGGTGGAAACTTAAGTTTGAAAGGGAAAACAATTTTTTTCGGATTAGTTAAGATTGTACGAAAAAAATACAAAAGAAAGGGGAAATGGTTATGCAATATGTAATTAAGGGAATGATGATTTCTATTTCCAATATTGTTATAGGAGGATTTTTGGGTATGCTTATGCATATTGGAAATGTGCAGATGCAGGCGGGGAGTTCGACTGGATTTATCATGTTTTTGGGGACTATCATTGCATCTTTGGTCTATTTATGGATCGAAAAAAAATTCGTGCTAGGAAAGGATCTTACAGTTATATTCCCTGCATTAGGCATGATTTTGGGCTTGTGGATTGGATGGACCTATAATGTGTGGGTATAAATTTTCTTTGCATAGGTTTGGGCTTTCGTAAAGTGAAAATGGAATGGTTTGGCCAGCTATTTAGATTTTAGAAAGAATTCGTAAGAAAAAATTAAGAAGCTGTAAAAAATGCCTGTAAACATAGATAAAATAAGGCTTTTACAGGTTGAAGGCCAAGGGAAAAATAGAAATTTACCATGGAAACAAAAAAAAAATAAAAAATACACTTGATTTTTTTTCTTGTTAGTGTTATCTTTAACAAAGACATTTATTTCCACCGCGTTTGTGAGAGATAGTACAGACAGGGGGAGTAATTGTGAGTGTAAATGTAAAGGAAACGATAGGAGGAAACGTAACATGAAAAAGAAAATTGTAGCATTATTAGCAGCAGTTGCAGTAGTAGCAACAGCAGTGCCTACAGCACAAGTAAACTTTGTAAAGGCTGAAACAAGTGAAGACACAGTGACAGCAACAGCAACACCAACTGCATCAGCAGTAGCAACACAAACACCAACTGCAACAGCAGTAGCAACACAAACACCAACTGCAACAGCAGTAGTATCTGCAACAGCAACAGTTGCACCAAAGGCAACTTCAGCAGCAGCAGCAACAGTTGTTACAGGTACAGCAGGTCCTAAGAATGGTACTGTTACAGTAATTGGTAACGTTAAGTACAAAATCAACACAAAGAAGAAAACAGCTCAAGTTGTTGGTGTTAAGAACAAAAAGAAAGCTAGCTATACTGTAAAAGCTACTATCAAGGTTAAAGGTAAAGATCAAGTAGTTGCAGCAACATCTACAGTATCAGGAAAAGCAATTTCTGGTGTGGCAGTTACTTTCAAGGTAACAAGTGTTAAGGCTAAGGCTTTCAAGGGATTGAAGAAAGTTAAGACTATCACAATTGGAAAGAACGTTAAGACAATTGGCGCTCAAGCATTCCAAAATGATAAGAAGCTTAAGAAGATTGTTGTTAAATCTTCAAAGATTACAGCATTTGGTAAGAAGTCATTCAAGGGTGTTTCTAAGAAGGCTGTTATCAAAGCACCAAAGGCAAAAGTTAAGAAATATAAACAGTTAGCTAAGAAGGCTGGTTTCAAGGGTAAAGTTAAGAAATAATTTAACATAACCAAGATATTTCAGAACATAATAGGGAGCTTCCTCGAAAGAGGAAGCTCTTTTGTATTATACAAAAGGAGGTCTTTGCTTTGAAAATATTGTTAGCTGCAATTAATGCCAAATATATTCACTCCAATTTGGCAGTCTATAGTTTACAAACCTATAGTGGCAGGTCAAAGGAAGAAGTGGAAATAAAGGAATACACCATTAATCAATATGTAGATGATATTTTGGTGGATCTTTACGAGGCCAGACCAGATGTGGTTGCGTTTTCTTGTTACATATGGAATGTAGAGATGGTGCGAGAATTGGCAATAGAATTGAAAAAGGTGTTGCCACAGGTACCTATTTGGGTGGGGGGACCAGAGGTCTCTTATGAAATCGAGACGTTTTTGAAGGAAAATCCAGCTATTTTTGGTGTAATCGTAGGAGAAGGGGAGGAAACTTTTCGTGAGCTGGCAAATTATTATCTGGAGCAAAGAGGTGCATTAGGAGAAATTGCCGGTTTATGTTATAGACAGGGTGAAGAGTTTGTCTGTACACCTATGCGAAAAATGATGGAGATGGATCGATTGCCTTTTCCTTATAAAAATATGGAGAATTTTCAACATAAAATCGTATATTATGAAACCAGTCGTGGTTGTCCTTTTCGATGTAGTTATTGTCTTTCGTCTATTGAAAAACAGGTTCGGTTACGAGATTTATCATTGGTAAAAAAAGAATTGGATTTCTTTTTGGAACATAAAGTACCACAGGTGAAATTTATAGATCGTACCTTTAACTGCAATCATGCCCATGCAATGGCAATTTGGAGTTACATCAAAGAGCATGATAATGGGATTACCAATTTTCATTTTGAAATTTCTGCTGATTTATTGAATGAGGAGGAACTGGTATTGTTACAAACCATGCGAATTGGTTTGGTACAGTTGGAAATCGGGGTACAATCTACCCATCCGGAAACCATTGCAGGCATTCATAGAAAGATGAACCTGGAGAAACTTTCTTATGCAGTCGGACGGATTGCAGAGGGGGAAAATATTCATCAACATTTGGATTTGATTGCAGGCTTGCCTTATGAAGATTATGAGACCTTTCGTCATTCCTTTAATGATGTATTTGCCATGCAGCCCAATCAGTTGCAACTAGGCTTTTTAAAAGTCTTAAAAGGCTCCAGAATGTATGAAGAACAAGGGCAACATGGAATTGTATACAAATCCAAAGCACCTTATGAGGTACTTTCTACGAAGTGGTTGACCTA
>JAFORL010000140.1 GCA_017393285.1 Lachnospiraceae bacterium | reverse complement strand
CTGTATCAAAAATAGAGGAAAATGCATTGAAAAATGGCAGGTTATCTTCTTCTGAAGCATTTTGTGTATCTTCCAAATTACAAGAGTAATACTTGCTGAATCCAAAATCCAGTAAGGCTTTGGTATCGGTATAAATATTGGAAGATGGATTGGTTTTGGAACTGGTTCCATGCATAACAACGCAAACCAAAGTTGTATTATCTCTTTTAGCAAAGGTTACCAGTGTACTTTGTGCCACAGAGGTAAAGCCAGTTTTTCCACCAATACAATCGCTGTTTAAAAATGCTGTGGTACTGTAGCCATAGAGCATATTATGGTGGTTAACCAAAGTTCGCTTTTTGTATTTGTTGGTTCGATCCATATAGTATACTTTGGTGCCGGCAACTTTACGGAAGGTTTCATTTTGCAATGCGGCTTTTCCAATG
Organism: Lachnospiraceae bacterium; assembly: GCA_017393285.1. Taxonomy (GTDB): domain Bacteria; phylum Bacillota; class Clostridia; order Lachnospirales; family Lachnospiraceae; genus CAG-411. The sequence continues at coordinate 12,391 of JAFORL010000140.1, read as the reverse complement.
AGAGCCATATCATAGGCACAGGTGTAATGGTCATCGTTGTGCAGACCGTTGGCATTCATGAAATGGGAATTGATGCATCCCAAGGATTTAGCACGTTGATTCATTTTGTCTGCAAATGCACTGGTGCTACCAGCAATAAAATCTGCCACGCCGTTACATACTTCATTGGCAGAAGAAAGCATAATACCGTATAAGCATTGTTCCATGGTTAATTTTTCGCCTACTTGTGTATCGATATTACTTGCTCCATATTCTAAGTTGGTGACTTCGTCTTTGGTAAAAGTAACAACGTCGTCCGGGTTGGTATTTTCTACACAGAGCAGGGTGGTTAAAATCTTTGTGATACTGGCAGGATAATGCTGCTCCGTCATATTTTTGTTGTATATAATCAAGCCGGTATCCGCATCCATTAAAATGGCTGAATCGGAGGTTAAACTTTTGGCATTTGGTCCTTTGGGCCATTTGACGTTGGTGTTGCCATCGGTAGTATCATGTTCCGATTCGTCGCCTAAATCTATCTTAGTGGTAGCATAGCTGGTAGTTGCTACACATAAAAAACTGTTGCAGGTAAGTGTTGCAGCCAAAGTAAGTGTGGCTGCCAAATGTAAAAATCTATTTCGTTTCATATAAAAACTCCTTAAAAAAAATCGTATGCAAAACATTCTCAAAAAAAACGAGGACCTAAAAGGTGTGAAGTTTTGCTAATCACACTTTCAGGGTAAGGTAAACCCACTTTTATGTATTGTGGTGTCAGTAGACTTACATGTGGGTTTACTGCACATATTGTATAGTATACTCACTTTTATAAAACAAGGCAAGAGCAAAGCGATAAAGTAAACCTACTTTCGTAACAGCTTAGTCCTTGGTTGAAGGGTTATCCACTTTCATATATAGAAGAGTTAGTAAACCCACTTTTTTATTGTGATATTAGCAGATTGACATATGGGTTATCTTTATAACAGTGATTGCGAATTCTAATGACAAAAACAACACAAAAAGCAAAGATGAATAAAAAAGATTTGAAAAAGCGAAAATTATTCTTGACATGTGAATATACCGATTGGTATAGTATATATAAAGTGATGTGATTTAGGGGGGTATGCAATTGTGACACAAGAGTGTAACAATCGAGAAAAGATTCTGTTGTGTGCCCAGCGTTTATTTTTTGAAAAAGGTTATGATTCGGTAGGGGTGCAGGAAATAGTGGACACAGCAGGTATCACAAAGCCTACCATGTACTATTATTTTAAAAGTAAACAGGGATTATTAGCATGTCTTTTGGAAGAGGGCATGGCTAGTATGTTGGCACCTTTAGAAGACGTGACACATGAGGAGGGCACTTTTTTAGAAGTGTTAGATAAGGTGGTGTCTTGTTATTTTTCAGTGGCACTGGAAAATCAAGAATTATTTTTATTGTTAGTCAGTATTTTTTCGTCTGCTACGGACAACGAAGCATTTCAGGCAGCAAAGCCATATATTTCTTCGTATTTACATATATTTTCTGATTTTTTTCATAAATATGCAGAGGAGGAACCGTATTTGTCTGGGCGGGAGGACGCTTTGGCAACTGCCTTGACAGGTATGATGCAGATGCACATCATGGTGGCTTATGAGCGAAAAGAATTGGAAGATATGGAGAAGAACCGATCATTTCAGAAAATAATATGTTCGTTATTTGCGAATGGGTTAAATGGATAGAAAATATTGGATTTGAGGAGGATGTAAACATGAACGAAAAGTTGCAAAATTGGGTGAATTGGACATTATATGAGGAACTTGTAACTTGCAAGATTAATGCGCCAAAACACATTTTAGGACGTCATTTGTACGAAGATGGACAAGTAATTACAGTATATCGTCCGGATGCAACCGCAATTGAAATTTGTAGTAAGAGCAAAAAACATCGAGCACAGATGGAAGCCATAGATGATAAGGGATTTTTTGGTGCTTTTCTTCCTAAGGATAAGTATACAAAATATAATTTTACAGTGACTTATGCAGATGGTACTGTGATTGAAATTGGAGATCCTTACAGTTATGAGAGTCAGATTTCCTCCATGGATTGCTATTTGTTTGGAGAGGGAAAACATTACGAAATTTATGAAAAATTGGGTGCACATCCTATGACCATTGATGGCGTTTCGGGGGTATATTTTGCTGTTTGGGCACCGCATGCCAGACGTGTAAGTGTGGTAGGTGATTTTAACTTATGGGATGCCAGAGTACACCAAATGCAGATTTTAGAAAAATCCGGTATTTATGAATTGTTTATTCCAGGTGTGGAAGTGGGCGCTATTTACAAATTCCAGATTTTGACCAGAGAGGGAGAAATTTTACATAAGGCGGATCCGTATGCGACTTCTGCGCAGTTGCGTCCGGAGACAGCTTCTATGGTTGCGGATATTCGTGATTTCAAATGGACAGACGGTGCATGGATGAGAAAACGTCAAAATAAAGACCGTTTGGCATGTCGTAAGGAAGCCATTTCCATTTACGAGGTGCATTTGGGTTCTTGGAAGAAAAAAGTGGAAGATTCGGATAATGGATTTTACACATATCGGGAATTGGCACCTATGCTTGCTGAATATGTAGAGGAAATGGGATATACCCATATCGAATTAATGGGAATTGCAGAGCATCCATTTGATGGCTCCTGGGGTTACCAGGTAACCGGTTACTATGCGCCAACTAAGCGTTATGGTTCGCCGAAAGATTTTATGTATTTTGTTGATTATATGCATAGCAAGGGAATTGCGGTTATGTTGGATTGGGTACCGGCACATTTCCCAAAAGATGCACATGGTTTGGCTAATTTTGATGGTTTGCCATTGTATGAACATCCGGATAAGAGAAGAGGCGAACATCCACATTGGGGTACTTTGATTTTCAATTATGGACAAAAAGAAGTGGAGAACTTCTTGGTGGCAAATGCTTTGTACTGGGTTGAAAAATTTCACATTGATGGTTTGCGTGTAGATGCAGTGGCTTCTATGTTGTACCTAGACTACGGAAAAGACGATGGACAATGGTTACCAAATAAGAATGGCGGACGTGAAAATTTAGATGCCATTGCCATGTTCAGACATATGAATGCCATATTGGAAGAGAGAGATCCGGGAGCGTTGATGATTGCGGAAGAATCGACTGCTTGGGCTGGCGTTACTGCACCGGCATCTATGAATGGATTAGGTTATTTGTTTAAATGGGATATGGGTTGGATGAATGACTTTTTACAGTTTATGAAATGTCCACCAGAATCTCGTCATTATGACTTTAATAAATTGACCTTTAGTATGATGTATGCTTACAGTGAGAATTTTATTCAGGCCTTATCTCATGATGAGGTGGTACATGGAAAAGGTACTTTAATCAATAAAATGCCGGGAGATCGTGACCAGCAATTTGCCAATTTGCGTACAGCTTATGGTTTTATGTATGGACATCCGGGGAAGAAATTATTGTTTATGGGACAGGAATTTGCCCAGGATCATGAGTGGAATGAAGCAGTCAGCTTAAGCTGGGATGATTTGCAATATGAACAGCATCGTGGTATGCAGAATTATGTCAAAGCCTTAAATAAGTTATATAAAGATTACCCATCTATGTATGTACATGACGGAAATGCTATGGGATTTGAATGGATGAGTTGTGATGATAGAGAAAAGAGTGTAGTTGCTTTTGTACGTAGAGGAGAGTCAACCAAGAAACAGTTATTGTTCATTTGCAATTTCCATACCAATGCGTATCGTGAATATCGTGTTGGTGTGCCTTGTGCCGGACATTACAAGGAAGTGCTGAATTCAGATGCGGAAGAATTTGGCGGTTTGAATCGTGTCAACAATTTTAAACCACTAAAGGCGGAAGCCATTCCATGTGATGAAAAAGAATATTCGATTCATTTTTCTTTGCCACCATTGACTACCGTTGTGTTTGCCTATGATTACAAAGTAGAAAAAAAGGTAGAAAAAACGGCAAAAGGTAAGTATTAAGACTGCTCCTTTTATGCACAGTCGGGGGGACAATCTCTGACTGAGATAAAAGCAGGGTGTTTGGTTTGGACAGGAACCAGACGGTTATAGGTGTTTAGATTATCATTGATAATCAGAAAGGATGTGTGAAATATGCATGGTATTAGAAATGCCATTGAGGTGGAAGTGGAAAAGTATGAACCAGGTAAAGGGATGGAAGATGGATTTGAGTTATTTACAGAAGTAGTCACCCATGGGTGGATTTGTACCGATCGAATTTTGCGAATCAAAAGAGAAGATGGAAAGGTAGTATGTCCTTATATTACCTGCCATAGAGGTAGATTGTTCATTGAAGAAAATGATTATATCATAACCAATCAAGATGGCTCTCGTTATTTATGTGGAGAGAGTAAGGTATTTGACCGGTATCATTTATAATAAAATTACATATAAGATATCTTATTAGATGTTCTCTCGGAATCTCCTTTATTCAATAATTTCGGCTATATTTTCCTTGGATTTTCTCCATTTCCTCGTCGTACACACAGTGTACGCACTGCGGGAATGTCGTTATCCAAGAAAAATCTATCTCGAAATTCTTGTATAAAAAGACTCCAAGAGAACATTTAGATGTAAAAGAGGAGTGGGTTTCGGGTTGACAGGAAAGTGCCATGTCAACTGGAAACTTACTCCTCTTTATTTATGTAATAGGAAATTGCGATGCAATTTCCTATTACATAAAAAACGCTCCGCGAGGATGCGCAGACCGCGGAGATGGAGTTAATTGCTGCGCAATACCGCGGTCGCGCTAGAGTTTTGCAAGCAAAACTCTTTGTTCTCCGGCACTGTATGCATGACTCGATTGAACTGTTGCCAATTCCTAATCTGTATATGTGAAGCTATTCCAACACTTGATTATGCTGGCAGCGGTGGGGCAATTCCTAATTTGTATAGGTGAAGCAGTCTTGTTATTTTCACATTTTTCGTATACAATAAAAAGCAGTGTGTGAATTAGAAGTTAAGCAATAAAAGGAATGGTGAATGATTTATGAGATTACGTAATGTAAAAGGTGCAAGGGAAACGATTGCAAGTAATGCATATGTGGTGCAGAACCCGGAACAATGGAAAGGAAAATGGCACAGCTTATTTAAGAATGAGAATCCCATTCACATTGAGGTAGGAATGGGAAAAGGTAAATTTATTTTAGAGTTGGCAAAGCAAAATCCGGATATCAACTACATTGGTATAGAAAAATATTCCAGTGTGCTGATTCGCGCTTTGGAAAAAAGACCAGAATTAGAGCAGGATAATTTGGTGTTTATCCGAATGGATGCAGAAGAAATCAAAGAAGTATTTGGAGAAAACGAAGTGGCGCAAATTTACTTGAATTTTTCTGATCCTTGGCCAAAGGACAGACACGCCAAGAGACGTTTGACCTCAGTACAATTTTTAGAGAGATACGATGCATTTTTGGCACCGGAAGGAAAAGTAATTTTTAAAACGGACAATAAGGATTTATTTACCTTTTCTTTGGAGCAGGTGGAAGAAGCAAACTGGAAGTTGGAAAACCATACTTTCGATTTGCACCACAGTCCTTATGTGGAAGGCAATGTCATGACAGAATATGAATCAAAGTTTGTCGCAGAAGGAAAGCCGATTCACCGCATGGTAATCAGCAGAGAGAAATAAGAACCCTAGTCCTAAATCGTTGGTTTGCAACATAGATTATAGAAAAAGGATAAAGGGGAAAATATGAGAAGATGGAAACAGCTTTTGGCAGTGAAATTATCGGCATTTCCAAAAATCAATAGCAAAACAGTACAATTTATGAAATCTATGGAGCAGGTAAAGAAAATGATAGAAAAAACGGGAGACAGAAATCATAAAAAAGAGGAGAGGTAGCATGAAAAACAAAAGAATAAGCCTATGGAGATATATTGGAATTTTATTGATGGTACTGTGCCTGCAAAGTTTGGGAACTACTTCCATAATAAAAGCAGATAGCATTTCTGTGAGCAATGGCAGCGGAAGTCTTGCAAACAGTACAGCAAGTATCGTGTTTGACAATCCGAAGGACGAAAACGTAAAGATTTATATTCGTTCCAACGTGGCTACGAATTGTAGTGTGATTTTGACACAGAATGATACGGGACAAGAGGTGGCAAAAGAAACGATAGGTGTGGTAGCCTGGCAGGAAGAAGTACAAAATCAGACATATTTGTACACATTACAAAAAGAACTGGTAAAAGGAAGTTATACCCTTACCCTTGCCTCTACAGAAACCATACAATATACAGTTACGGTAGAATCTGTGGCAAGTCCGGTTACGTATCGAATCAACAAACAGAAGGTTACCTTATATGCTGGAAATACTGTTCAACTAAAGGTAGATGGCTTAGAAAATGTAGAGTGGTCCAGCAACAATAAAAAGGTAGCGAAAGTAGATGCAAATGGTTTGGTTTTGGCGCAAAAAAAAGGAAAAGCTATAATCCGGGCAGATTACAATGATAATTCCTATGCCTGCGTGGTTACAGTAAAAAATAATGAGACAAAAAAGAAAAAAATAACGGTAAAGGGAAGTAAAGCAGGGATTCATTTGCAGGTTTATCATGCACAATATAAAAATGATGCCTTGGTTTGCAAAGTCCAAATTGTCAATCATTCCAGTATGACCATACGAGATATCTATGCATTAACTGTAAATATAAAAAATAAAAAGGGGACAGTTTTGGCATCTGCCACTACTACACCCCATACCAAAATCGGACCAAACAGTTGTAAAGCTGTAACCCTTCGGGTGCCACAATCTGCCTGGGGAAATCAAAACGTAATCCTATCCAAAATTAATTTGGAGGCAAAAGGAAAATGCAAGTCTTCCTGGTAGAAAATTGTTGCGAAATTGAAAAAATGCGAGTACACTAGGGGATAGAGACTTTATAGGAAAGTCTTGCATATCAGTAGATTTGGAAAGATAGATTTAGAAAGAAATGAGGGAAAAATATGAGAAAGATCAAAAGAGTGCTGGCAACCGTATGTGCCATGACATGCATGACAATGGTTGCACCAACACAAGCACAAATGACAGCAGTAAAGGCAGAGACTACACAGACAAGTCAAAGCACAACCACCAATATGACAGTGCCGGTAACGGATGAAATTGGCAATATCAACAAATACAGCAAGGGCGATGTCATGTTGACACCTGCAGAACATGAAAAAACAGTGTCATTATCGGTGACAGAAAATATGGCATTGCAAGTATATGTATATGCCTATGCACCGGTATCTGGTGGAGCAGTGGAACCTTGTACAGCAGTTTTGAAAAAGGCAGATGGTACAGTAATGGCAAGCCAGTCGGTAGCTGCTAAGGAAGATACAACAATAGAATTTTCAAAATGTAGTACAATTGTTGCAGATACCTTTGTGGAGCCAGGCAATTACACCTTGCATTTGTCCAATGCAGCTTTGCAAAAAAATGTAAAATTATTGGTTTACGTAGCTGGTTATCGTGCACCTTTGGAAGAAGAGCTGATCATGGGGCAGGTTACCAGTGGATATATTCCAAGTGGGAAAACGGTCTACAAAAAAATAACCATGGACCAATCCGGTATAGTGATGGTACAAGCTATGATGAAAGACCGTAATACCAATACCCAAAAGGGAGCAACGATGGTATTATGTGATGATAATAAAGACGACCTCACTGCTTCTTACACCACCCAAGAGGCAGACAAATATGCGCAGATTTATGCTTTGAAACAGGGTGTATATTACATTAAGTTAATTGGTGATAATTCCTACTATGCCATAGGCGGAGAAAAGCAAAATTGTAAGTTGGCAAAGGCCAAGAAATCAAAGGCATTGAAAGTGACCAAGAAAAAAACAGCCATTATGCCTGTGGATTTTGATGGAGATACTGCCTGGTTTCGTTTTACGGTAAACAAACCTAAAAAAATAAAGGCAAATCTTACTTTTTGGGGCACTGGTAGTGTGCAAGTAACCGTTTATCAAGGAAATAAAAAAATCAATCAATGCAAAGCCATTGGAAACCAAAAGTGTTATTCCTTTTGGATGAGAGATAAGAAAACCAAGAATACAATCAATTGGAAAAAAGGCACATACTATGTAAAAGTACAGCGGGTGTCCGATGAAACCAATGGAAAATTACAAATAAAATTAGACTAGGAGGAAGAAATAATGGCAAAAAAACCATATTATATTACCACAGCAATTGCTTATACTTCAGGAAAACCACATATTGGAAATACCTATGAAATTATATTGGCAGATAGTATTGCCCGTTTTAAGAGACAGCAAGGGTACGATGTACGTTTTCAGACCGGTACAGATGAACATGGACAAAAGATTGAATTAAAAGCGCAGGAAGCAGGGATTACACCAAAGGAATTTGTAGATCAGGTTTCTGGAGAAATCAAAGAAATTTGGGATTTGATGAATACTTCTTACGACAAATTCATTCGTACCACAGATGCAGATCATGAAAAACAGGTACAAAAGATTTTCAAGAAATTATATGAACAGGGAGATATTTATAAGGGCCATTATGAAGGTTTATATTGTACACCTTGTGAATCCTTCTTTACGGCTTCTCAATTGGTAGATGGTAAGTGTCCGGATTGTGGAAGACCATGTCAACCTGCAAAAGAAGAAGCGTATTTCTTGAAGATGAGTAAATATGCGGATCAGTTGATTGCACATATCAATTCCCATCCGGAATTTATTCAACCGGAATCCCGCAAAAATGAAATGATGAACAATTTCTTGTTGCCTGGATTACAGGATTTATGTGTATCACGTACTTCTTTCAAATGGGGAATTCCAGTTGATTTTGATGACAAACATGTGGTTTATGTATGGTTAGATGCCTTAACAAACTATATTACCGGATTAGGATTTGATTTAGATGGAAATTCTGATGAAAAATTTGAAAAATACTGGCCGGCAGATTTGCATTTGATTGGTAAAGATATTTTGCGTTTCCATACGATTTATTGGCCAATTATGTTAATGGCATTAGGTTTACCACTTCCAAAGCAGGTATTTGGACATCCTTGGTTGTTACAGGGAGATGGAAAGATGAGTAAATCCAAAGGAAATGTAATCTATGCAGATCAGTTAGTAGATATGTTTGGCGTAGATGCTGTTCGTTACTTTGTTTTACATGAGATGCCATTTGAAAATGATGGTGTTATTTCCTGGGAATTGATGATTGAACGTATGAATTCTGACTTGGCAAATACCTTGGGTAACTTGGTAAATCGTACCATTTCTATGTCTAATAAGTATTTTGAGGGTGTGGTTACCAACAAAAATGTACAAGAGCCGGTAGATGAAGAATTGAAAGCATTGACATTGGAGACACCAAAGAAAGTGGCAGAAAAAATGGATCGTTTGCGTGTAGCAGATGCCATAACAGAGATTTTCGTCTTATTCAAACGTTGTAATAAATACATCGATGAGACGATGCCTTGGGCTTTGGCAAAAGAAGAAGACAAGCAGGATCGTTTACAGACCGTATTGTACAATTTGGTAGAAAGCATTTCTGTGGGAGCTACCTTGTTAGAGGCATTTATGCCAGATACATCTGCAAAAATTTTAGCACAATTACATGCAGAAAAGAGAGAGTTGACAGACATGGATGCATATGGAAAATATGTTTCAGGAACCAAGGTTGTGGAAAAACCTGAAATTTTATTCCAGCGTTTAGATGCGAAGGAAATTATGGAAAAAGTGGCTGTGATTCAGGCAGAACAAAAGGCAGCAGCACAAAAGGCCAACGGCATGGAAAAAGGAATTGAAATTGAGGCAAAAGAAGAAGTAACTTACGAAGATTTCATGAAGATGCAATTCCAGGTTGGTAAGATTATTGCCTGCGAAGAAGTGCCAAAATCTAAAAAATTACTTTGCTCAAAGGTACAAATTGGAAATGAAGTAAAACAAATCGTTTCCGGTATCAAAGCACACTACAGTGCAGAAGAAATGGTAGGCAAGAGAGTCATGGTTCTTGTGAATTTGAAACCTGCTAAATTAGCCGGTGTATTGTCAGAGGGGATGATTTTGTGTGCAGAAAACGAAAAAGGGGAATTGGCAATTATGGTGCCAGAACCTGGAAAAGAAATGCCGGCAGGAGCAGAAATCGCTTAATAAACATTTCTATCTAGTGGATATCCGACAGGAATAAAGTGTCTGATCAAAATAAAAAAGAAGAATAAGAAAAAAGGGACTTTATAAATGGGATTGGCGCAATAAAAAGCCAGAAATGATTTTGCATAGAAATTACGGTATATGGTCAAAGAAATTTTTCTTTGACCATATGTGCATTTTTTGATATAATAAGGATTAGGTAACTGGTTAACACTTTTAAAATCTACCATATGTGGAGAAGAACTTGTTACAGTTTGTTGCAATACAAACAGAGACGGGAGAGCTATAAATTAGATAGATTTTAAGGGAACAAGGGAAAGAAAAGAGGTAAATTGAAGATGGCAAAAGAAATCAATTTAAGTCAGTATGGTATTACTGGAACAACTGAAATCGTGCACAATCCTTCTTACGAAGTATTATTCGAAGAAGAAACAAAGGCTGGGTTAGAAGGTTATGAAGTAGGAACTAACACAGAACTTGACACAGTTAATGTTATGACAGGTGTATTTACAGGACGTTCACCTAAAGATAAATACATCGTTATGGATCAAAACTCAAAAGATACTGTATGGTGGAACACACCTGAATATCCAAACGATAACCATGAAATGTCAGAAGACACATGGGCAGTTGTAAAAGATCTTGCAAAGAAAGAACTTTCTAACAAGAAGTTATTTGTTGTAGATGCATTTTGTGGTGCAAATGCTGAAACAAGAATGGCTGTTCGTTTTATCGTAGAAGTAGCTTGGCAGGCACATTTTGTTACAAATATGTTTATTAAGCCAACTGCTGAAGAACTTGAAAATTTCGAGCCAGATTTCATTGTATACAATGCATCTAAGGCGAAAGTAACAAATTACAAAGAATTAGGATTAAATTCTGAAACTTGTGTTGCATTTAACATTACTTCAAAAGAACAAGTAATCATCAATACATGGTACGGCGGAGAGATGAAGAAGGGTATGTTCTCTATGATGAACTACTTCTTACCATTGAAGGGTATGGCTTCTATGCACTGTTCAGCAAACACAGACATGGACGGAAAGCATACAGCAATCTTCTTTGGTTTATCAGGAACAGGAAAGACTACACTTTCTACAGATCCTAAGCGTCGTTTGATCGGTGATGATGAACATGGTTGGGATGACAATGGTGTATTCAATTTCGAAGGTGGATGTTACGCTAAGGTAATCGGATTAGATAAAGAATCTGAGCCAGATATCTACAATGCAATCCGTAGAAATGCACTTTTAGAGAACGTAACTGTTGCAGCTGATGGTAAGATTGATTTCGAAGATAAGTCAGTAACAGAGAACACTCGTGTTTCTTATCCAATCGATCACATCAACAACATTGCTTCAGAAGTAAACGGTGTATCTGCAGGTCCTGCAGCAGACAACGTAATCTTCCTTTCAGCAGATGCGTTTGGTGTATTACCACCAGTGTCTATTCTTACACCAGAGCAGACACAATACTACTTCTTATCTGGATTTACAGCAAAATTAGCTGGTACAGAAAGAGGAATTACAGAGCCAACACCTACATTCTCGGCATGTTTCGGTCAAGCATTCTTAGAGCTTCACCCAACAAAATATGCAGAAGAATTGGTTAAGAAGATGCAAAAGAATGGTGCAAAAGCATACTTAGTAAATACAGGATGGAACGGAACTGGAAAGAGAATCACAATCAAAGATACTCGTGGTATCATTGATGCAATTCTTAGCGGAGATATCAACAAAGCTCCTACTAAGAAGATTCCTATGTTCAACTTCGAAGTTCCTACAGAACTTCCAGGCGTAGATCCAGCTATTCTTGATCCACGTGATACTTATGCAGATGCTTCAGAATGGGAAGCAAAGGCAAAAGACCTTGCTGATAGATTTAATAAGAACTTTGTTAAGTACACAACAAATGATGCTGGTAAAGCATTGGTTGCAGCAGGCCCACAATTATAAGATAGGCTAAAACATAACGAAGGGAACTCCTATGTATATAGATGTTCTCTCGGAATCGCCTTTATTCAATAATTTCGGCTATATTTTCCTTGGATGTTCTCCATTTCCTCGTCGTACACACCGTGTACGCACTGCGGGAATGTCGTTATCCAAGAAAAATCTATCTCGAAATTCTTGTATAAAAAGACTCCGGGAGAACATATAGGGGTTCCCTTTTTGCGTTGAAAGTGCGAGCGTAGCTACGGAGCAATTCACTTTCATATACTGTGGTGACTGCGAGAGCAGTCATGTCTATTTACATG
>JAFORL010000139.1 GCA_017393285.1 Lachnospiraceae bacterium | reverse complement strand
TCCTGTTTTTCAAATGCATGTTCAGAAACATCTGCACCTTCAATAACTTGAATCATCTCAATATTATGAACCTGTGCATATTCAAAGTCTCTTTGGTCATGGGTAGGTACTGCCATAACAGCCCCTGTACCGTAGCTAGCAAGTACGAAATCACCAATGAACATACGAACTTCCTTGCCATTGACAGGATTGATACATTTCAGTCCCTTTAATTCACATCCTGACTTAGTCTTATTTAACTCTGTTCGATCCATATCAGACTTTTTCAAAGTCTCGTCAATGTATGCCTGTACTTCTTCTCTGTTTTCCACACGATCTAATAACCCTGTAACAATGTCTCCATCTGGGGCAAGTACCATAAATGTAATACCATAAATTGTTTCAATACAGGTAGTAAAGATAGAGAACTTACCACCACCAACAATTTCAAAATCAACTTCTACACCAGTACTTTTTCCAATCCAGTTTCGCTGCATTTCTTTTGTTGACTCTGGCCAATCAACATCATCAAGACCTTCCAACAACTTCTCAGCAAATGCAGGTTGGTCAATAACCCATTGTGGCATATTCTTACGTACAACTGGGAAACCTCCACGTTCACTTTTTCCATCTATTACTTCATCGTTGGAAAGTACAGTTCCCAATTCTTCACACCAGTTTACAGGCATATCAATATGCTTTGCATATCCATCTAAGTATAATTGTTTAAAAATCCATTGTGTCCATTTGTAGAAAGAAGGATCTGATGTTGCAATCATCTTAGACCAGTCATAATCAAAACCTAATTCCTTTAATTGCTTAGAAAATGTCTCAACATTTTTCTGTGTGAATCCATTTGGATGATTACCTGTGTTTACAGCATATTGTTCTGCAGGAAGACCAAATGAATCGTATCCCATTGGATGAAGCACATTATAGCCTTGCATTCTCTTCATACGTGACATAATATCTGTAGCAGTGTATCCTTCTGGATGACCTGCATGAAGACCTACTCCTGATGGATATGGGAACATGTCCAATGCATAATACTTTGGCTTTGAAAAATCCCAAACATCTGTCTTGAACGTTTCATGTTCCTCCCAATACTTTTGCCATTTTTTTTCAATTACTTTGTGATTGTACGTAGTTGCCATCTCAAATCCTCCTACATTCTTTTTTCTATCTTAATAGTGTACATGTAATCCAATTTCTGAATATAGATGTGTTCTGCATTACAAACACACCTTATAATGATACCCCCCAAACAAGATAATGTCAACTTTATAAAGAAGATATTATTTTAAAAATGTAACAATTTAGCCGAGTCATTTTTAAAGTGCCAGAAAAACAGAATCATATCACTATAAATTATGCCATATGTCCCTTTTGCAGAAATTTATTTTTGCCATAGCCACCAACCATATATCCGATTAGGCTACCACTCATGATACCAAATGCCACATCCGTTGGATAGTGAATTCCCACATACAATCTTGATAGTGCAATTAGAGTTGCCAAAATAAGAGCCGGAATGCCCCATCTTCTTGGTAAACATAAAAACATAACAACAGCCGCTGCAAAGGAGCAGGAAGAATGTCCAGACGGAAAAGAGTAATCTACCGCCTTATGTAATAATAATTTAATTTCTGGTATTCGTTCATAGGGTCGCGTTCTTGCTACTATATTTTTTTAAAAAAAATTATTAATTACCACATTTATTAAAATAGATGTAAGAACCAATATACCTACTTCTCTTTTTGGTTTCCATAACAACAGAATCAAAACAATTAGCACCCAAATCATACCAGCATTACCAAGCATAGAGATTCTTTTCATGAACGGAGTAAGATAGGGATTCCGTATATGTTCTTGTATCCATAATAATATGTTTCCATCGATTATTTTTATATGCTCTAACATCTATCTGTTCCTTCCTAATAAATATTATAATAGTAACCCATTACAAAGCCCCAGCTTTTTGCTGGGGCTTCAGATATTATTTGCCAATTCTTCTCATATGTCTAACATATTCATATATAAACTGTTGCATTTCTTCTCCGGTTAACGAAGTATCACAACCCTTTATAAAGCTATCAGCAACCTCACTACCACCTTCATGATATGCTTTTTGTGTTGCAGTCATTAAGGCTTGATATTGATCTTCGGCCCACATCCATCTATAGTTCTGATCATCTTTTCCATTAAGAGAATGAAATGCCGCTGTGAAAGAATTCCAGCCAACTTTTTCTACTACATTTAACAGACAATAATTAATTCCATCATCACAATTGAAATGATCACTCCAATTTCGATAGTTGGTATCAACTTTGTTCCAAAATGCCTCTTTATTGTCACTGGCTTTCCAGCCCTCTGCAGCCTTTGTCATCCAGTCTATACCATTCCCATTCACTTTACAACGTTGCTTTATTTCACTTAAATTAGCAAAACATTTATTATCCCAAATTATATGTGCTCTTTTATAATCTGACCTATTATTACAATCTAACAAACTCATTGTATAAAATGCTTTGAAATTAGCCATTAATTCCCCTCTGAAATTCCAATTGTTATTTAGAAAATCAAAACAATGAGAAACTTCATGCAAAATTGTAAAATAACTCATTGCATTAGAAGCTGGAATTTGACCATCTGGGTTATTTGGATCTACATAATAATCAGTATCTGTAATTGCAAAATTCAACATACCTTCGATATTATATTTCGAAACACGAATAATATTTAATATATTGGTTCCTGACCATGCACCTACGTTTGTGGTGAATTTATCAAATCCGACTGTAATATTTAAAGGTTCTCCATTATATAAAACATCAATTCCAGTAAGATTACATAAATTCTGATAATGTTCTTCTGTATTTTTTGCAATATTAGGGAATAAAACCGCTAAATTATTCTTTTCTGCTTTTTCAACATATTGCTTTGGTATCCATAGTATAACATGTTCTTCTTCATATTTTACAACTGTAGGATCTTCTTCTATGGAAATATCTTCAATAAATATTTTTTCGTCATCAGTATATTCTTCCAAATTTTCAATTTGTAAACTACAAACAATTTCATCATCTGAATTTCCTACAAAAAATGATTGAGATAATTCGAATGTGTCTGTACTAAGCTCCTTTTTTACCGGGTCTTGCAATCTTACAATATTATTTTTTTCTGATACATAAGTAGATACTTTTATAGTATTTTTCGCAGATTCTTTTCTAAATTTAGCACGTAAGCGATATTGTGTATTTTTCTTTCCATGGGTTTTGAACACAATACTATAAATTCCTTTTTGCTTTTTCTTACCCATCAAAGTCAACATGCCATTATCATTAGCATTAGCAAGAATCATACAATCACCTGTGCCTAAGAGATAATCAGCGTCTGTTTCTTGATAACAGGATTTTGCTACACGAACTTGGTCAATATCTGCCCAACCTGCAGTCATAGCACGAAATGTCAATCGAATCCTTTGACCCTTTTGGCAATTCACCTTTGCAATTGTTCTTTTACAATAATCTCTCTCTGCTGGAAGGAACATTTCCTGAATGACTTGATTAGTCATATCATCATAAATGGTCATTTTTGATGTAAGTATAGCTGTAGAAATATAAGCACTAAAGTCATATTCACCTGTTTCTGGTATCTCAATTACTTGCGAAATTGATCCTCCGTCTAAAGTTACAAATTGGTTTCCAGAATACGTATGATGAGTCGCAAATTTAGCTGAACCAGTTAATTGCCATCCTTGTCCACCTTTTTCAAAACCACCATCATAAATTAAATTGTGGGCTTCTTCTGGTAAGATAATAGATAATTTTACAGGTTCTGGCTCCTTTGTAGGTTCTGGTGAGACCATAGGTGTCGTAACAATTGGAGAAACTGTTGGTGTTGCAACAATCTCTGAAACCACAGGTGTTGCAACAATCTCTGAAACTACAGGTGTTGTAACAATCTCTGAAACCACAGGTGTTGTAACGTTAGCAGAAAACACTGGCATTGTGCGTTTTGGTGTTACTGTAGGTCTAGATACTCTTGCAGATACAACTGGACTAGTAACACTTATAGAAACCGATGGACTTGCAGATACTGCTGGTCTGGAAACAATGGCAGACATTGTTGGTTCAGAAATCCATGCAGACACTGCTGGTCCAGAAGCATTTGCAGATACGTTTGGACTTACAACTTTTGCAGATGCTGTAGGAAGTATTTCTTCTCTAGTTACATCATCAATATTTCCGTCATTTGTTGGAATGTTTCTAACATTTGCGGAAGCTGAAGGTGCTAATGATGTAGTTATAGTTGCTGATGCTAAAGTAGTAGGATTTACCTTAGGTGAAATTGGACTTGGTAAATTACTAGCAGTAATTTGTTTTGAAATTGCATTTTTCTTTTTCACACTTACTGTACAGGTAAACTTTTTGGAACCAACTTTAGCGCTTACTTTTACAATTCCAACTTTTTTTGCTTTGATTTTGACACTAGTAGCATTTTTTTTCTTTACCTCTACTATGCCCTTTTTATTTATTGTCCATTTAACTTTTTTGGTTGTTCTCAAAACCTTCAAACAGTCTGTATTTCCTACTGTTAGAGTCATTTTTGTTTGATTCAGCTTTACTTTTTTTGCAGCTTGTAACGGTTGCGCATACAAAAAAGGCTGTAGCATCAATGCTATAGTTAACGATGCAGCTACCCATTGCTTTCCATTTTTCATAAATTTTACTTCCTTTCATTTTTTATTTATTTATCAACATATTAAAAAATATGTGATTTTCTATACATTATTTTTCATATTTTTCTATTACACACGTTGTTCTAATACAACTTTTTGTAATAATTCAATTTCTGTAGCAGACAAATCTTGCCCGCGCAAGTATTGCGAAATAAAGTTTTCAATGGACCCCTCATAATATTTGTTCAATAAATCCTTCGTTTCCCATTGCTGAACCATTTTTTTCGGAATCAAGGCACGACACAAAAATCCTGGCTCCTCTCTCGCAATATATCCTTTATCAATCAATCTTTTGATGACTGTATAGGTAGTGTTTTTCTCCCAACCTACATATTCTTTTATAATCTTAGCCATATCTTTTGCAGCCAATTCTTTATTTAACCACAAAAGCTCCATTATGTTTAATTCGCCATCATGTAGTTTTATTTCTTTCACTTTTATTCCCCTGTAAAATAATTGCTACTTTACAGTTCATCCTCTCTTATTTTACTGTTTTGTGCATTACAGCCATAAGCGCCTTTGTCCATTCCTTAAAAACTTGTATTTATTCAAAAAAACAATGATATAAAGTTCAAAAAAATGGAGTAAGCAACCTAAAACATTAATCATATTCAAAAGACAATGACATAAAACTCAAAAAATGAAGTATGCAACCTAAAATATTTATCATATTCAAAAAACAACGACATAAAGCTTAAATAAACAATAAAGTAAGCAACCTAAAACATTTATAACTTTCTTAGCAATTCCTCAAAATATTTTGGTCTTGGTGCTTCAAATTCCATATA
Source organism: Lachnospiraceae bacterium (assembly GCA_017393285.1). Lineage (GTDB taxonomy): Bacteria > Bacillota > Clostridia > Lachnospirales > Lachnospiraceae > CAG-411. Next base: position 39,301 of record JAFORL010000139.1, on the reverse strand, counting down.
TTTTTTTTTGGAAGGATGTATAAAGCCTAGTATTTTTGCATGCAAAGTCTGTCCTTCTAAATGATAAGGACATTTTGCTGGTCCATATACATCATCCCCCAACAAAGGATGCTGAATGCTTGCCATATGCACCCGGATTTGATGGGTGCGTCCGGTTTCCAATTCACACTCTACGTGTGCAAAATTACTGGAAAAATTCTGTAAGACACGGTAGTGTGTTACTGCTGGTTTTCCATTTTTATAATTAATGGCCATTTTTTTTCGATCAATCGGATGACGTCCAATTGGTCCTTCTATTTGTCCGAAATCCTGAGAAAAATGATGATACACAATCGCTTCATATCTTCGTGTAATAGAGTGCTCTTTCAATTGCTGAGCTAAACATCTATGTGCCATATCATTCTTACACACAACAATCACACCAGTTGTATTCCGATCAATGCGGTGTACGATACCTGGTCGCATCACGCCATTAATACCAGATAATTGGTCTTTGCAATGATATAACAATCCGTTTACCAGTGTTCCATTTGTATGCCCCGCTGCTGGATGTACCACTACATTTTTTCCTTTATTTATTAATATTACATCTGCATCTTCGTATAAAATATCTAGATTCATCGGTTCCGGAACGATTTCTAAAGGAGCCAACTCTGGTATATTTATTGCAATTTCATCATGTAAGGAAACCTTATAATTTGATTTTATTTTATTCCCGTTTACAGATACTTGTCCATCTTTGATTAGTTTTTGCAGATAGGAACGACTCATATCAGGAAAAGCAAGGGATAAGACTTTATCAATCCTTAGCCCTGGATTTACAGTAACCTTAAAATACTTAATCTCTGACATAAATATTTACTCCTCTTGTGTTTCTTTTGCAAACGCAACCAAAATAAACATGGTAACAGCTGCAACAGTAACATAAATATCGGCAACATTGAAAACTGGAAAATCAATTGGTTTAAAATAAATAAAGTCAACCACATACTGACGCGCCAAACGGTCAATACAATTTCCCAAAGCACCAGCAGAAAGAACCAAAATACAAGCTGGTAAAAACTTTTGTTGGCTTCGTTTTGTCAAAAAATAATATACCAACACCAACACAATAAATACAACCAAGGAAAATGCACCTAACAATTGTGTTTTACCAGAAAAAATACCAAAAGCAGCACCTGTATTTCCACCTTCTAAATATTGCAAAAGTAAAACATCTTTAATAATAGGCACACCATTTGTACCCTCTAAAAATTGTTTTGCAAAATATTTTGTAACTTGATCTATAGCGACAAGTACAAATAAAATCAAAGGGGCCAACCATTTTTTCATTTTATTCTCCTTTTTCTACAACATATCGAAAACCAGCAAGCATTTCATCTGTAGTCACTGTCGGATCAATCACTGCATGACCGATGCCATCTAACAATATAAATTTAATTTTACCGGCATCCATTTTCTTATCATTTTTAGTAATATCAATTAAAGTTTTCTCATCTAAATTTTTAATTTTTGTTGGTAATTGGAATTGCTCCAAAGTATTTTGTATAGTCTGCAATTGTTCTTCCGTTATCATGCCACGTTGTTGAGAAATATAAGCAGCAGCAACCATACCAATAGCTACACATTCACCATGTAATAATTGAAAATCCATCATTTTTTCTATTGCATGTCCCAAGGTGTGTCCGAAATTCAAAATTGCACGAATTCCTTTTTCTGTAGGATCCTCTTCCACTACAACACGCTTGTTATTACAACTTCTCTCAATCATATGAGCTAAAGCTTCACTATCTTTTTGGATAAGTTTTTCAACATTTTCCTGTAACCAAGCATCAAAAGGTGCATCACTAATGTATCCGTATTTGGTTACTTCTCCAAAACCGCTATAAAACTGGCGTGGTGTCAAGGTCTCTAACACACTGGTATTAATATAAACCGCTTTAGGTTGCTTGAAAGCACCAACCATATTTTTGTATGCTGCAAAATCCACACCGGTTTTACCACCAATACTACTATCCACCATAGAAAGCAAAGTAGTTGGCATTTGTATAAAGGAAATACCTCTCAAATATGTAGCAGCTACATAGCCTGTTAAATCGCCTACAACACCACCACCCAAAGCAATCAAGAAATCGTTGCGGTCAAATTTCGATTGAATTAGATATTCATATAAAGCTTGTACAGAATCCAAATTTTTATGTTCCTCACCAGGTTGTAAGGTAAAGGTTTCTACCAAGGATGCGTAATCTTTTACAATCTCTACAACATCCTTCATATAATACTTGCTTATTGTGGTATCTGAAACAATACACACGCGATGTCCAGCTATTTTTAATTGACGCAATACTTCATCAAAATGTGCATAGCTATTCTCAATCCTAATTTCATAAATAGGTGTTTCGTGTTCTTTTACAACGATTGTCTTTCCCATATTAAAACCTCTTTTCTACTTTCTGTATATTCGTTCTTATGTGAATGCACCATTGTCTAGAGCTAATAAGTTTCCTATAAATCAAAAAAGAGCCACAAAGGACTCTTTTTGTATTCAATTAGAGTTCTGATTCGAAATCTCGAAAACTTTTAAAGCCCGACTTTGCCTGTTTTTCTGCTACTTTTGTTGTTTCTTGCTGACTATCAAAAGAAACATCATTTGTATTTTCGTTTGTTTTTTCATTTACAACATGATTATCCTGTTTCATATAATCTATTTCTGCGTCAGATGTATTTGTTTGTATATTGCTGTTCATTTCTTCTGTAGAAAAATAATTAGATTCTTCAGAAGCTTTCGGTAACGGAACCGCACTATTCATTTCTTCATCCACGCGCTTTAAATCCTGTAATGTTAAGCCTTCTTCTGAATCTTTCTTTAAAAAATCATAAGAGCCTTCAGAACTAGAATCCATAAACATTGCCTCGTCAAATAATAATGTATCGTTGCTTGTATTTTTGGTATTATCTGTTAAATCTGCAGGATGATTGTGGAATTGCATTTGGTTCAACTGCGCATCTTCTAATTCCTGAATATGTTGAAGTTGCAATTTTTCTACCTCTTTTAAATGCAATTCTTCTGGATCTAGTTGTTCATCTTCAGCTGGAATAAATTCCATTTGGGTTTCCTCTTTTGAACGACCATCAAAATCTGTTTCAAGGTTCAAAAGAGATTGCGATAAATCTTCATCTTGTTCATTCTTCTCTTCCGTACCATAAAATGCAAATGGATCATTCACCTGCTCTGGTATCTCTTCTTTGATATCTTCTTGCACGTTTGCATTATTTCCGCTTTCAAAAGGTTTAAAAAAACCATCATGATTTTCTTCTGCTACATCAAAAGAAATCTTTTCTGTAGGGGTTGCTCCCCAGTCTTCATCTTCTGTTATTGTTTCGTCTTTAGGAAAGTATAAATCATCCTCTTGCTGATTTGTTGTAACTTCTCGAAATTCATGGGCTTCGTAAACTTGTCCTCGACCATCTACAAATACTTTGTTTCCAGCTTTTTCTTTTTCATCTGGCACTGGAATAGCTTCCATCACATCTGAATCCACTTTTTCCACTGTTTCTTCCTTCGAAGGACCAGATTCAATATCTTTTGAAATTTGCTGAATGGTCTGCAATATAGGTGCATCTAAATTGTATGCTTCACTTTCTAACACTTGCATCTGTGCTAGTGCCAATTGTTTGTATTGATTTTTATATTGTTCATATTGTTGAATCAAGGTCATAATCTGTGAATGAACCGCTCTCAAATCTTCATTACCTTTGGCAATTGCTAAATCAGCTTGATGTTGTGCTTCCTGTAATATGCTTGCAGCTTTTGCAGCAGCTTCTCTTTCTTTTGCACTTGCATTTGCTTGCGCCTGTTTTGTGACAAGTTCAGCCTTTGCATTTGCTTCCTGTTCAATCGCCTGTGCCTTCATCTCTGCGGCATGCACTGTCTCAGTAGTTGTTCGTTCTGCCAACACCAATGCTTTCTGCAAGGACTTTTCCATATTTTTATAGTATTGTACACCTTCACTCAAAATAGATATCTTATCTTTTAACTCTTGATTTTCCTGATATAGTTCAACATATTCCTGACGAATTAAGTCCAAGTATTCTTTTGTCTCTTTTTTCTTATATCCGCCTATACCAGACTTGATTTTCTCTGCTGATATTTCTTCTGCTTGAAGCATAACATTCCCCTCCACATCTTAAATGTATTTTTTTATTAAAACCTTCCATTTACCTTTTTTAGTCAAATCTTGCTCTCCCACGTACATAAATTTTCCTAAACCACGTACCGAAACAATATCATTGTCCTTCAAACGATAAGCATTTGTATAAATAGATATACCATTTACAAATACCTTACCCGATGAAATATATTCTAAAATTTGATTTCTAGAATGTTGAAAAGCTAAGGCGACCATGGTATCCAAACGTATGGATTGTACAGTTCCAAATATCTCTTTATATTTCTGTTCATAGGTAAAATCTGGCTTACACTGTGTAACTTTCACTTTTGTATGACGTATCTTATCTAAATGCATACAGATATACTCAGCCATAGAAGACAATACACACACATATGCATCTTGCTCCTGCAACATAATATCTCCTATGACAGACCTGCCCAATCCTAAATGTAATATTGCACCTAAATAATCACGATGTGACAAGTTTTCCGCATATTTTTTTTGCGATACTGCTATTTGTAATACTGTAATTGGAAATTGGGTATAATCCGGTTCCTCCTTGGAAAAACATGCAATTTTTCTCTCTGCCGTATCAATGCCACCCCATAATGTACAATGAACATTTGGAAATATAGACTGTAAAGAATTGTATATCGTTTGCTCTTGTAAATTCAGAAAATCAGAAAATGTTGTATACCCTTTATAATAACAAGTATTTGCAAGCTCTAGTAACCTTTTTTTACAAATTTGTTTGTCTTTATCTGCAATCATATCCCAATAAATCCTTTCTAGTCATATTGCATTGGCCACGAAAAGAGCTACTTGCTCATACAGCCTAGGTTTTCACGTAACCAATCAAAAATACCTACATGTATATATTCTGTTCGGTCACAGAAAAATTCCCAATACAAACTTCCCCCAAAAAATCAAACTACAGACTTTTTGGGGCAAGTTTTAAGAAATAATATTAAAATTCTTTATTAATTGTAACAGTATTTGATCTTTTCTCATTCGCAATCATATCCAAATTATCACCAGATAAATCAATATGCTCTGGCGCAAAAATGAAAATATACTTAGCGATACGATGCAACTTTCCTTCTATTGCAAAGATACAACCAGAGACAAAGTCCATAATACGTTGTGCTTCATCTGTATCTAATCCCTCTAAATTTACTACACAGGCACGACCTTCTAATAATATCTCGCAAATTTGTGTTGCTTCATCAAAAGATCTTGGCTTCATGATACATACTTCAAAGCCTTGGCTTGCTGTACGCATTGGCACAACTTTCGAACGACTCTCCACACGAGATGGACGCTCTCTTTTTGGTGTTTCATAGCTTTCTGTATTGCTTCTTTTTCTACTGTGTCTTTCTACTTTTTCACTAGGCACGTTCTGTGTCACAACACTTTCACTACGAAGTTCTTCTGCATCCTCTTCATCATATTCATCATAATCGTAATCATCGTCATTCATACGCACATAATCCAATAAATTATTAACTAAATTTATCATAATACCTCTCCTAACTTATATATTATAATTTCGTTCGCCGAAAATTCCAGTTCCTACTCTAATCATAGTTGCGCCTTCTTCAATTGCAACTTCATAATCTCCAGTCATTCCCATAGATAGAATCTCCATATCTATATTATCATAGTTTTTTTGCTTTATGTCAATAAAAAGTTTTTTCATTTCTTTAAAATATTTACGATTGTCCTCTGGATTCTCTACAAATGGTGCAACTGTCATAAACCCTTTTACCCGAACATAATCTAATTTTGCAATTTCTGTAAGCAAAGGCTCTATTTCTTCTTTTAATACACCAAATTTACTTTCTTCTTGTGCTACATTTACTTCAATCAAAATATTGCAAATAACATTTTTCTTCTTTGCTTCTATGTTAATCTGTTCTGCCAATCTGATGGAATCAACCGAATGAATCAAATATACACGATCAACGATATATTTTACCTTATTTCGCTGTAAATGTCCAATCATATGCCAATTCAACTGTTCTGGTATCACATCCATTTTATCACACATTTCTTGCACTTTATTTTCACCAAAATCAATTGCTCCCGCTTCCATGGCTTGTCGAATCATATCTACAGGCTTCGTCTTGCTCACTGCAATCAATGTAACCTCACTTCTATCTCTACCTACACGTTCGCATGCTGCTTTTACTTTTTTCTCTACATATTCTAAATTCTCTTTTACCATGGATTTTCCTCCTATTGCTTATTCGCCTTTATAGTTATTCAACATATCATCTTCAGATACTGTAGTAGCATCAACAATAATGTGATCATAAGTAGACAATCCATTTTCTGTTGTTGCTTTCACAATACAATATTCTTCATTTTGATACAAAGTCTCAATTCTTTTAAAAATGCAATATCCATAATTGACATTATATACGCCTTTTAATTTTTTCACTTGTACCATCTGATATTCATCTTTTGTCTTCTCATTTATTATTTTCTCACCACTCGAAAATAAATTCTGATCTACATAGGCCATACCTTTTCCATCGGTATAGTAACTTTCACAGGGAACAAATTTATATGTAATATCTCCATTTTGCTTGTATACAATCTTAACAAGTCCTGGATCTTTATTATCACCACCCACTGTAAAATACTCTTCTGGTACAGTATAAAAGCTTTTTTTTGTGATGGAAGAAGTTGGAATTTTCAATCCTTCCACATTATCCAAAGAAATATCTACAGACACAAATCGATTATCTGTAAAATGCACAATATAATCTTGCATTGGTATGATTGCAAAATATGCTTTTTTATCACATCGCAATGTATATGCACGTGTCATACTGATATCTTCTTGATTAAAAGCAATTTTTACATAAGATGTATCTTGATTAGCGGCTTTATTTTCTTCCTGTCGCTTCTCTAAGGTATCATAAATATCTTTTGATATTTCCAACACCAATGTCCAGTTTTCGCTTGTAATCATCTTGTAAGCAGGCTTTCCTTGTTGAATTTTTTCATTGGTATGTAATTGTTCCTTCTTATAATTGCCACCTTGAAAATCTGATACTGAAATGTCTTCCGCTTTCTTACTTTCGTATCCATCAATTGCGTAACTGATTAATCCAACCTGATTCGATGTGATACTGGAATAAGAGGATTCCGATAAATTATTTTCCTTAATCAATTCTTTTACATTTTTAGACACATTTGATGAAGTCAATTCTAAAACAGCATTCCCCACATCATAAACGAAATCAGAAACGGTTGCATATTGGCTAGGGTTATAAGACTGCCTAAAATCATGTATATGATTCCAAAGTACCTTCCGATCATTCTTGGATAATGTAACGTTATTGTTTTGTGATGACAATAGGTTATAAATTTCACCTGTTTCATCTATTGTACAAATAATTTGGTTTTTTCCCACATGGGAACCATCTGCATAATAAAAATTGTAATAGCCAGTTTTGTTGGCCTTTACAATTTTTTCATCTCGTAAAACCATACCTGTACAAGTATATGCATCAGATAGTTTCTTTTGTTGCACTTCATATACAGAAATTCTCGGTTTATTTAAATAAATGAACAAATTAGCCGCTATATAAAACAAAACAATAATAAACATCACAGCTCCCATATTTATTTGAATTGTTGGTTGCATCCGTACAACTTTTTGTTCATTTCTATTTCTTCTAACTTTACTCAATCTAATACCTCCCTGAGCAATTTATGTTCTCCTATCATCTTTCATGTGCCATAAAAACTTTATATTTTATGATTTTTCCCCGCTTTTCTAAAAAACAACTTACGTATAATGTGAACATCCACGAAAATCTATCTTAATCATATAAAACTGCATTATATTTTTTAAAACAGATTTTTTTTTCTATCCACTGCACAGATACGTATATTATACTCTTTTCATCGCATATTCGCAAGTATATACAAAGTGGATTTATAATAAAATAGTATCAGTTCAGCTGTGCAGAAATATAAATCAAAGATCCTGTGATTGCTTGCAGGCGAAAGGCGATTTGTACTTTTATGTTTTTTTGCATTAAGTTGTTAGTGTTTTTTTGTATAAATTAGAACAGATGGGTTACACTAGTTTATAAACGGAATAGCAAACAACAAACAAAACTGGCTTATATACAAAAGGAGCTTTGTTGAGTAAATTACCAATACAGGTCTGTAATTGCAAGCATAACAAAGCTGTAGAATGATTCGTATATATACGTAGATGTGAAGCAGTCATGTCTGTTTACTATTTCCCAAAAAAGAAAGGATGATTACATGAAAACATTAGATTATATGGTTCTGGTATTACTCATTATTGGTGGTCTAAATTGGGGATTAATAGGCTTATTTCAATTTGATTTAGTACGAGTTTTATTTGGGAATATGTCCATTATTTCAAGAACTGTGTATGCACTAGTCGGTATATGTGCCATATATGCATGCACATATTTTGGGCGTATCAGAAGTGAGTATTAATTGTCAACAACATACGTCTTCCTAAAGGACATTCGCATAAGTTAAAACCATAGCCTCGAGAGGCTTACAGCGCACTATTGTGCACATCCTCTCAAAATATTTTTATGTAATAGGACTATTGTATCGCAATTTCCTATTACATAAAAAACAGCTGGTATTTCTACCAGCTGAAAATTTACATACAGTAAACGAACTTGACTACTTCGTAGTCAACACAATATATGACTATCTCATCATGTCACGCCATTCCATATCTCCGCGCTCTAACGCTTTTACCAGCAATTCAGCTGTTGCTAAGTTAGTCGCCAATGGAATATTATGTATATCGCATAAACGAACTACATTATTCGCATCAGGTTCATGAGATTTTGGAGTTAAAGGATCTCTCAAAAATATCACCAAATCAATTTGGTTATGTTCAATCTGTGCACCTAATTGCTGCTCTCCGCCTAAATGTCCTGCTAAATATTTGTGTACATTCAAATTGGTAGCTTCTTCTATAAGACGACCTGTCGTTCCGGTTGCATAGATTTCATTTTTACATAAAATACCTCGATAAGCAATACAGAAATTTTGCATTAATTTCTTCTTACTATCATGTGCAATCATACCAATGTTCATTTTGCACCCCCTGTTTGCAATCTATGTCTATACGTTTTTTATCAAGAAATAGGATATCATATTTTTCTTTAAAAATCAATTATTTTTCTTTACAAAATTGACATATTGGTTAAAGTGCTTTTTGCAAAAAGGGCCAATGATATAAAAATAATCACTGACCCTAAAATTAAATATTACGCATATAAAACCCTAGATATTTATATGTTTTTATTTATTGTTTCAAAGTTTGTAACCAATCTCATACTTACATAAAACTAATACCACTTCGATCTCCAGAACCAGATTGCATTCCGATATTTATAACCATCCCAATTGCAATGGAAGCACTAACCAAAGAGCTAATACCATTACTTAAGAAAGGAAGTGGTAATCCTGTATTTGGCAACAACATAGAAGCAACACCAATATTTGCAAAAATCTGAAACATAAACATAGCAGATATGCCGACAGCAATCAAATAGCCCATGGTATCATTGCAATGTTTTGCTGTTCGTATGCATAAAAACACAATAGAAACTAATAAAAGTATAATAAATATACTTCCGACAAATCCCATTTCTTCTCCAACAACAGAAAAAATAAAATCACTTTCGCATACATCAACCCAACTATAATTTTTTATACTTGAAGAACTACCTACTATCAATTTTCCAATCAATTGTCCAGATGCAATAGATTGTATAGAATGGAGCTGTTGATACATGGTATCATTTGCATATTTTTCAGGATTTAAAAATCCAATAATACGAACAACTTGATAATACTTGATAAACGGAAGTTTATCAATTACAGCTTTTCCCATCGGCTGCAATAAAAACCAAATACCACCAATCACTGTAGGGATAGTAGTTACAAGTATTGGCACAACAATTTTATGACTAATTTCTGCCGCATAAACCATCATTGCAAATACAAAGACAATAACCAAGCTAGAAGATAAATCTGACTGTATCAATATAAAAGCTGTTGGAAAAAACATGATGAAAAAACCTTTGAAAAAGGTTCTCCATAAATCCATTTCCTCTTGAACATGCATAAAAAATACAGCTAACATGATAATAATCGTCAATTTACAAATTTCTGATGGTTGAAAATTAACGCCCAATTTAAGCCATCGATAAGAACCAGTCTCCAAATCTGTTCCTAGAGGAGATAAACGTGTTGCCGCAACTAAAATTGTTCCAATTAAATAAAAGATAATTGCAAAATCACAAATTCTTTTATAATCGATAACAGAAACAACAATTGCAACACATAAACCAAAAAATAATGCAATGATCTGTCTTTTAAAATAACTGCCAGCATACTCAGAACCATTGGTAGCAGTAATGGCAAATTTAACAAAATATGCACCAAAAACGCCTAATATAACCATTATAATAAGCAGCATAAAATTGTATCTTTTCCAATCGTATTCTTTGAAACTAAACATATTTATTCTTCCTTATATTATTCGCTTCTTTTCTTTCCGCGCATTTCTCTAATCGGAATATTCGCAAAAATAGCTGGTCCACTTGTTCCACTTCCATCTTCCATATCGGTCTGTGAAATTTTAATGTCCATACCTTCCATGTCTATTTCCATATATTTTGATATTACCTCAATAATATCATTTTTCATTTGTTCCATAATCTCTGGAGAACAATTCGCTCGATCGGAAACCAAAACAAGTTTTAATCGATCTTTAGCAATACTGCCAGAGGCTTTTTTTCTGAAAAAATCTGCAAAACCCATTTTATTTCCTCCTAATTTTTCTTAAACAAATTACCTATCTTTGAGAATAATCCTTTTTTCCCATTTAAATCAAGTAATTCTACTTCTTCCCCAAGTAATCTACGACAAATATTCATATATGCCTGACCAGCAAGTGCTTCTGTACCAACAAGTGGTTCACCATTATTTGTAGAAACAATGATTTGTTCGTCATCCGGTACAACACCAATTAAGTCTACACCAAGAATTTCTACAACGTCATCACTAGATAACATATTATTATCTTTTACCATTTGATTTCTTAATCTATTTACAATCAAATGAATTTGTTTCATTTCGTTCGCATCTAATAAACCAATGATACGGTCTGCATCACGAACAGCAGAAACTTCTGGAGTTGTAACAACCAAGGCACTATCTGCACCAGCAATAGCATTTTGGAAACCTTGTTCAATACCAGCAGGACAGTCCATAATAATATAATCAAACTCATCTTTCAACTGTTCAGCTAATTTTTTCATCTGTTCAGGATTCACTGCACTCTTATCTTTTGTCTGTGCAGATGGTAATAAGTATAATGTATCCAAACGTTTGTCCTTAATCAAAGCTTGTTTGATACGACAATTTCCTTCGATGACATCCACCAAATTATATACAATACGATTTTCCAATCCCATAACAACGTCAAGATTACGCAATCCTATATCTGTATCAATCAGCACTACTTTCTTTCCTAATTTTGCTAAACCAGTTCCTACATTTGCGGTAGTGGTAGTCTTTCCTACTCCACCTTTTCCGGATGTTACTACAATTACTTCACCCATGATTTCTTTTCCTCCAAAAAAATTAAAATTTTATTTCATTCAAAACATCTTTATTCAATGGTTCAATCATAATCTTCTCCCCATCTACAAAAGCTATTTTCATTTCATTTGATGATAAATCCTGTACAGATTTTTTTGATTTTTTTCGGTAAAACAAGGAAGCTTTATCTTTAAAAATTCCTTTTGTTTCTTCTTTATCAGGTGCTCTCGCTATAAAATCTGCGATACGAATTTGAATTGGCTGCATGCCCAATGCCAGAACAAATGCACGCTTATTTCCACCTGCACCTGCAAAAACATTTCCTTTCAAATTTCCAATGATAATAATATTACCCTTAGAAACAACCTTTGCACCTGCATTCACATCGCCAATGACAACAATGCTTGATTCAGATTCCAAAACTTGCCCTGAACGTAAATTCCCTTTGTAAAACTGACCAGAATTATCATTCATCTTTGATAAAGCTTGATCAAGATTTTTCTTGAACTTTTCTTCCTGCTTTTCGTTATCTTCTATCACACATGCTATTTTTAGTCGCGAATTATCTTCAATGATTTTTATAAGTGTTTGTACTTCTTCATCTGACAACGTCCTCCCCTGAAACTGTAAAGCGATATGAGTTTTACCAAGAAACTTTGCAGATTCTTTTATTTTTTTTGCAACGTCTGTCTGTAATTTAGAAAATTCTAACTTTTCATCTAATACAAGTATGATACCAGATTTACTTCCCTTAATCATAACTGTACTTTCCATGTAAATACATCCCTCTTCCTATTCATATATTGTGGTGCCTGTAGTAGCAATTAGGTCTGTTTGCTAATATCAGCTCAATACCAGAATCTTATGCTCAAAAAACATCGAACAGATATTATTATACCAAAAAAAAAACAAGTTTCCAATTATTTTTTTCTTTTTAGTCTGTTCTTCCGGCACGACCGCTTGTTACAAGTGTTCCTGCCTCTTCTAAAACTTTCTTCTTTTCTGCTTTCGTCTTTGCAAACAAATACTTGTAGACATTACTACCAATTTCTGCTGCATTTGCAGATGTATAACCGTTTGGTATAACAACCGTTGTACAATATTCTGGATTATTATATGGTGCGAAAGAAATAAACAATGCACCGTTTGGATGATTACTATTTGTTTGTGCAGTACCCGTCTTACCAGCAACCGTAATCCCTTTGTCCTTTTTCAATGAAGTAAAGTATTGGTCTACCGAACTAGATGCGCCATTTACCACACCATACATACCTGTATACACGATACTCCAAGTAGATTGAGAAATACCACAATCTTGTAATGACTTATGCACTTTCGCCTTATTATTTAAAACGGTTTCTCCAGACGCTTTTTTTACTTTATCCAATAAAGTTAAATCATAGCAATTCTTTTGGTTTACCAAGGCAGTCACATATCTGGCGATTTGAGATGGTGTATACGCATTGTTACCCTGTCCAATTGCAGATGGCACAGAATACATATCAGAAATATTTGGTGCGTATTCTGCTGTAGAAATTCCTGAGGTGGAATCAAACCCAAACATTTCTGCATATTTTTTCAAAGTAGCAATACCTTTTGCATCATTTGTATATTTGTTACTCATCTCATAGCCTACATGATAGAAAAATACATTACAAGAGTATTCGATAGCCTTGGCAACCGTAATACTACCATGTCCTGAATGATTCCAACAACGTGGTTTATTAGAAACCTCTGTAAAAGTACCTGTACAGGTAAAACGTGTACTTGGACTAATAGTTCCAGAGGTAAGTGCAGCAATGGCAACCAAAGGTTTATATGTGGAACCTGGTGCAAACTTCGTTTGGACTGCACGATACATCATTGGATAAGACTTGTCTTCATACATTTTATAATAATATTTTGTATCAATCTTATTTGCATATTTGTTTGTATTATAACCCGGGTACGAAACACATGCTTTTACATCTCCATTATCTGGATCGGTAACAATAACGGAACCGGAACATGGCTCCAAAGCCAGCATAGCAGGTGTAATGTTTAATTTACGAATCTGATCACGCAAAAAATCATAGGCATGAAGACTTCCGCTATTCAATCTTGCTACAGTATTTTCGTTGTAGGAAAGAACACCCTGCTCAAATAAAACCACACATAACTGATTTGGCGAAATACTACCGTCCGATACCATATAATAATAAATTCGCTTTGAAAAAGCTTTATTATCTTTTATATGTTTCCAAATGTATTTTAACATTTTGTCATATATTTCTGTACTTACATAATAGTCTGTACCTACATCAAGCTTAGCAGAATCAATCCAATTATTAGAAATAGCATATTGTAAAAATTCACTTAAACTAATCTTCTTGCTTACATATTGCTTATATGTCGAATCTTTACTATCTACTTTATCATTTAAAATAATGCCTTCATCTGCCAAAAATTTATAGACAGTACTCTGATATTCTTGGTATTCTTCGGATAAATCATTGGCTGTAGTGGTGCTATTCACAGCTAAAATGCTTTTCAATTTGTTCATAACAGTTGTACGTCGAGAAACAAATCTTTGGTACAAATGCTTTTCTGCATCAGATGCAGTTTTATCATTTAAAGTAGTTATATCTATGATATTATTGTCAATCAAAGCAAAATAAATATCATATTCTGAGATGGTAATACCATCTGCTGCATGTCCCTTTGTACCGTTTCCTTTGCCCCTGTGTAATTTAGAAAGCACAATACTTGCTAATTCCTTTTCCAGCATATCGTAACAGACCTTCTGCAAATCAGAATCTATCGTTAAATAAATATCTTTTCCTGTTCCTGCTTTTTTACGACTGGTTACATTAAGAATTCGTCCTGTATCATTTACTTCAAGATTTTCATAACCTTTAGAACCATGCAAATAGTTTTCGTACTCTTTTTCTATGCCTGTTTTTCCAACTTGGTCAGCATCCATATAAGAATTAGATATCTTTTTCTTTGCTTTTTTCAATTCCTTTTTGGTGTATTTTTTTCCTAAATTTTCTTTGGCATAAGTGTTTAATTCATCCTCTGTTACTTCTCCTGTATATCCAATAACATGCGCAAAATACTTTGCCTGTGTATATTTTCTATATGTATCCGTTGCCACTTCTACACCAGGTAAAATTGTACTATTTTCTTTTACTGCAATTCTCGTTTTTTCATCTACATTACTTGCAATTACAATGGGCATATATTTTACATATCGATTCATAAACATAGCATATCGAATCTCCATAATCTGCAATGCTTCACGATCGCTGTAGCTTTCATCGATATTAAAATTATTTGCATTTGTTCCTTTTGAACGCAAAAAATTAAATATATCTTCTGCCGTTGCAGCTTTCTGTTCGCTGGTCATTTTTTTTGCAGATGTCAAACCATAAACATCACGTTTAAAATTGTCTAAGGCGGAATCCTTTACTGTAAAATAAAACTTTCCTTTTTTGTTACGTTTAATTTCAAAATGCACATCTATACTGCAATGATTGCGTTTTAAAATTTTTAGCAAATTAACAATCATTTCATTTTTGTCTTCATTGCTTTTTAACTTTCCATTATCCTCCAAAGTAATAGAATATGAAATTTCATTAATTGCCAATGGCACACCATTACAATCATATATATTTCCGCGAGTACCTTTTATATATCGCTTTTTTTGTAGCATTTTTTTGCTTTCTTGTGAGTATTTGTTACCTTCGATTATTTGTAGTTGAAACAATCTATTTGTCAAAATAAAAATTAATCCAATGTAAATAACTACAATCGGAAAGGTTCTAACTTTTTTTACTTCCTCAAACCAATCTTTTATAAAATCGATCACTTTATAAAACCTCCTCCGTATCTTCTGCTTGTTCCAAACGATAATTTAATGAATGTAGTGGTTTATATATAATACATGCTAACAAGACTGTGTAAACAGTTTCCGGCAGTATGGTATCCAGAACATATGTAGCCACTGCAATTCTACCACGCAACATAAAATTGATAATGTAAAATACAAAATTAAATAGAAAATCACTAATACCCACCAAAATAATAGGTACTGATAACTCATCGCTATAATAGATTTCATTTGCTACTCCCACAAAATAACCAACTAGCAAATAGAAACAAGCATTCATGCCAACCAAGTCTCCATACATCAAATCAATCAATAATCCGCTTGCAAAGCCGATATACATACCTTCTCTGCAACCTCGCATATATGCAAATGCCACAACTACAATTAAAATCAAATTGGGCACTTCACCTGCGAATGCAATTTTTTGAAAAATGGTCGTCTGTAATAATAAACAAAGCAAAATTGTGATTGCTGTCATAAGAATTCGTTTCATACCATAAGTCCTTTCTGCGACTCATCCTATGTATGTAAGTTGCATATTATAAATTTGATACATTAATTATTATCAGGTTCCGGTTCTAATTTTTCTTTTAATTGTGTAATAATTAAGACTGTTTCCAATTGATCAAAATTGACTGTCGGTGTGATATAGCCGGAACAAATACCATTTGTCTTATCTTCTTTCACTTCTTTTACGTAACCAATTAAAATTCCTTGATGATATTTTTCACTAAGATAGGATGTAACCACTGCATCACCAATTTTTAACTTTTCTTTTGGTTTTTCCATATCAGAAAATGCCAATAAACCTTGATCGGACAGACTTAAATTTCCACTAACCACACAGGTACTTTTAGAAATCATAGCTCCCACATTACTGGTATCATCAATAATTCCTCGCACTTTAGCCCAATTATGACCCACTTCTGTGATAATACCAACCAATCCGCCACCAGTACCGTCACCTGCCAACACGTTCATATCTACTTTAAGTCCATCTTTAGAACCTTTATCTATAATAAATACGTTGTACCAATTGCCTGGATCTTTATCAATTACTCTCGCAGCTACCATGTTATAATCCGAATACTTTTCATTGAGGTCATATAATTTTCTCAAAGAAGCCAATTCATCTTTATCCTGTTGTAAAATTTTATTTTCATAGTTTGCATGATCTAATGCAGACTGCAATTTTTTATTTTCTTTCAATAATGCTTTTTTTGAAGTAAATAACTCTGTTTTTTTTGTGAAAAATGTGCCTACACCATTAATTCCCCTTTGCATTGGAGAAACGACATCACCCACCATTGCACGAATCGGTGAATAATTTTCTTTAAATTTGTAAGATGTAACAATTAACAGCAAACAAATAATCAAGAAAAAAATTAATATATATTTGGGATGAATCGTAAATCTATTATTTCTCATGGCATCTTCCTCATTTCTTTTCTATATTATCGTATTCTTTTTCCAATTCGTAGCATTTTATAATTATCTACTAAAACCCCCAAACCTCTTATCACTGCGTTTTGAGATTGATCAGCTATATGCACCTTCAAATTGGTCTCTTCTTGAATTTTTTTACCTAAATCTCTGATACCAGCACAACCGCCAGATACAAATATGCCAGACTCAATAATGTCAGCAGCAATCTCGGGGGGCGTTCGTTCTAAAATTTGGCGGATTGCATTCATAATTGCTGAAAATTGTTCTCGGATTGCTTCATAAACCAGGGAAGATCCCACCATTGCATCTGTTGGCAAACCAGTCATAATATCTCTGCCATACACACGGATCTCTTCTTGTTTTAAGGGGGCTATAGCTGAAGCTAAAGAAACTTTTATCATTTCTGCTGTCTTTTCACCTATACACAAATGATGGGTTCTTCGTACTGCAGACTGTATCAATGTGTCTAATTTATAACCACCAATAGGCAACAACTTGCTCACTACAATCCCTTCCAAAGAAACAATGGCTATTTCTGTTGTATCCGCACCTATATCCACTGTCATAAGCCCTTTTGAACCGCTTATATTAAGGTTCATTCCCAGTGCATTCAAAAGCGGTTTATCAATGGCATAAAGTGCACCTATTTTGGAATTTGCATGTTCTAATGCTTCAAAAAATGCTCTTTTTTCCACAGCCGTAATATCCTTAGGAACGGCAACTAACACATCTGTTTTTCGCACAGTCCTTTGAAATATTTGCTTAAACAGTGCATTGAGCAAAGACTGCATATATCCCATATGCCCGATCACACCATTTTGAATGGGTTTAGACAAAATAATTTCTTGCGGAGCCCTACCAAGCATCGCATATGCTTTATTACCAATTGCAATCGTATGTTTTCCCTTTGTGGCAACGATATCTTTCTCCTGCAACACAATACCAGACCCCTTCTGATATACCTTTACAAGATCTGTACCCAAATCAATTCCTAACAACCGCCTACCAATCATGTCCGTATCTAACTCCTTTCTATTACCGGCTGAACATAGTCGGGATTCACGCAACGGAAATTATCCTTGTTATCTTCAGTAGTCTAGAATTCAAGTCTCAAGGGACGAGACTTGGAGCGGAGCGTTTATCACAGCCGGGGTTACAAGTTCCGACTGAAATATAGCTGATGGCATTGTAGTAGCAATACATCTTGCTGGGCAGATGCTATGCTTAAAATTGTATTTTTTATCTATCTTATTTTGCAAATAGCATATCTTCCTGTTGAAAGCTCCAAAACACATTATTTCCAATAATAATATGATCAAGCAAAGTAACGCCTACCAACTCCCCTGCCTGATAAAGCTTTTCTGTCAGTATAATATCCTCCTTGCTGGGAGTTACATCTCCACTGGGATGATTGTGTAGCAGTATCATATGTACTGCCTTATACTGTAATGCACGCACAAGAATTTCTCGTGGTTCAACAATAGAAGCATTTACGGTACCTTGTGAAACAATAAAATCTTTTATCTTATGACATTTACTATCTAGTAAAAGTAAAATTGCCTGCTCATATTCCAAACACCGCATATCCTGCATATAATAACTAGCTATGCTTTCGGGATTTGAGAAGGTAACCTGTTCTGGTACTTTTTGTTTAGCCATTCTCTTGGTTAATTCTGCTATACAAAGTAGTTGGATTGCTTTTACACGACCAATTCCTTTAATCTGCATCAATTCTTCCATTGTCAAATAATTCAAACCCACCAATCCACTTTTTTGTGAATGATGATTTAACACTCTGCTTGCCAATTCTACGGAACGTTCCCCCTTTGCACCTGATTTAATGATAATCGCTAATAACTCTGCATCGGATAAAGTCTTCGCACCGTATAGCTCCAACTTTTCATAGGGGCGTTCTGATTTTGGAAGTTCCTTTAATGTTAAATGTTTCATATTTACACCGCTCCTTTTTGCAGCAGTGTATATTACCTCTCTGAAATTGTCTCATTATCCTATGCCTTTCCAGCATAGTTTTCAGACAACCATTCTTCATTGTAGCACACAAAACTTCCTTTGTACAGATATTAAGGAAGTGTTACAAGATTTTTTTCAAACATTTTTTGTAACGACATCATAATACCATATTTTGCATGATACCAAGTCAATCCCCCTTGAAAATAAACGGCATAAGGAGGTTCTATTGGACCATCTGCACTCAACTCGATGGATGAGCCTTGCACAAATGCACCTGCCGCCATAATGACATCTGAATGATAACCTGGCATAGCCCATGGTTCTGGTACAACATAACTATCCACAGGTGATGCTGCTTGTATGCCTTCGCAAAATGCAATAACCCCTTCCGGACTACCCAATGTTACTGCCTGTATAATATCATGACGACTTTCTTTTCCGTTTGGCACAACGGCATATCCTAATTTTTCATATATGTTTGCAGCAAAAATGGCACCTTTTAATGCACCGGAAACCACTTGTGGTGCCAAGAAAAATCCCTGAAACAATTGTTGATTAATTCCTAATGTTGCTCCTACTTCTTTTCCCATTCCAGGTGCTGTCAGTCGATATGCACATTGACTGACATATTCTTTCTTTCCGACAATATAGCCACCAGTTGCGGCCAAACCACCACCAGGATTTTTAATAAGGGATCCTACACATAAATCTGCACCCACATCTGTCGGTTCCAAAGTTTCTACAAATTCTCCATAACAATTATCCACCATGCAAATTACATCAGGCTTTATATTTTTCACAAAAGCAATCAATTCACCAATTCGTTTTACGGATAAGGTTGGTCTGGTTTGATACCCTTTGGAACGTTGAATTGTAATTAATTTGGTTTTTTCGTTGATACTGGCACGAATATTGTCCCAATCAAAAGCACCATCTTCTAATAAATCCACCTGTCTATAAGTAATTCCAAACTCTTTCAAACAACCTGGTGTATGATTATCTCCAATTCCAATTACACCCTCCAAAGTATCATAGGGTTTTCCAACTGGTGAAAAAATTTCATCTCCCGGACGTAAATTTGCAGCTAAAGCAATGGTTAATGCATGGGTTCCACAAGTAATCTGTGGACGCACCAAGGCATCTTCTGCATGAAAGGTATCCGCATATACCTGTTCTAACACTTCTCTACCTAAATCGTTATAACCATATCCGGTTGTAGCTGCAAAATGAATGTCACTCACTTTGTTTTTTTGCATTGCCTTTAAGACTTTCATTTGATTATATTCCGCTACTGCATCAATAGAAGCAAATCGTTCCTTAAGCGACGTCTCTATTTCGTCACAAAATGTATAAACCTTCTGTGCAATATTCATCTCTTTATATAATGCGCTTTTATCCATATTTCGTTCCTTCTTTCTTTACTATTCCCATTTTTATCTCAATTTACGCAAGTATTTAAATATTATTATTTTACTGACTGGAAATCTAAACTACAATTTGGACGCAAACCTACATGTTAGCCTACTGACAACATTTTTAAAGTAATATTTTTTTTTCACGTAATTTTGCAATACAATATTCCAACTGTTGCTCTTGGGTTGGCAAACAATCTTTATCTACCCATTCAACAGATTTTTCACGTTTAAACCAAGTTAGTTGCCGTTTTGCAAAATGTCTGGTATCTCTTTTCAGAATGTAAATGGCTTCTTCCAGTGAACATTCCCCTGCCAAATAGGCACAGATTTCTTTATACCCCAAACCTTGCATAGATGTCAAGTTTCTTTGATAACCTGCAAGTAACAAATTTTGCACTTCTTCTACCAAACCCATTTTTATCATCTCATCTATTCTAGTTTCAATTCTGTTATACAAGACATCTCTATTTTGATTCAAAACGAAATACGCATAATGATATGGCGATTCCCTTTCTTGTTCTGTCTTATTATGAACAGAAATTTTTTCGCCAGTTTGTTCGAAATATTCCAATGCACGAATCACGCGTCGCACATTATTTTCATGTATCGCAATCGCACTCTCCGGATCTACCTTCTTAAGTTCATCATGTACATAGTGTGCACCTTTTTCTTTTGCAATTTTTTCCCACTTTTTTCTGCTGGCAGTTTCTTTTTCTTCTGTAAAAACTACATCTTTCACTACTGCCTGAATATAAAATCCTGTACCTCCAACTAAAATGGGAATTTTACCTTTGTTATAAATTTCCTGTATATATTGATTGGCATATTCTTTAAATTTTGCAACATGAAATTCTTCGTCAGGCATAAAAACATCTATTAAATAATGCGGAACTCCTTGCGTTTCTTCTGGTGTAATCTTGGCAGTTCCGATGTTCATTTTTTTGTAGACTTGCATAGAATCTGCTGAAATAATTTCACCGTTGATTGCTTTTGCTAACGAGATAGACAAAGCAGTCTTTCCTACTGCTGTAGGACCTGCCAGTATTACCAAAGGTTTTTTGTTACTATCCATAATTTGCCTCCATTTATGTGTTTGAATAACTTTTCACACAAATATTTTATAAAACTCTTTTAAATTTTTTCTCTAATTCATACTTTGACATAGATACAATTACAGGTCTACCATGCGGACAATGATAAGGGTTTTCCAATTGCATCAATTCTGTAATCAAGGCTTCCGCTTCCAGTTTTGATAATTTCATATTTCCTTTTACCGCTGCTTTACAAGAAATGGATGCAACTTTTTCAATAATCACATCCGAGTTTTCTACCTGCATATCCTCTGCCAAGGTATCTAGTAAATCTGTAAGTAAAGTAACATCTGCAACGTCAAACAAATTTGCAGGAACGGCTCGTATAGAATACTCTCTACCACCAAAAGTTTCAACTTCAAATCCCAATGCTTCTATTGCTGCTTTGTGTTTTTTTAAAACCTGTTCCTCTTTCATACTCAAAGAAACAATCATTGGTGGTTGTAACATTTGAGAAAGACGTTTTTTTTCTTTTATAGAAGCTATGGTACGTTCAAACAATATTTTTTCATGTGCGGCATGCTGATCAATCAGGAACATTTTATCTTTATATTGTACAATCCAATACGTATCAAATATCTGCCCAACGATGGTGTACTCTTTTTTTGCTTCTTTCTTTAATAAAGCTGTCTCACCTTCAAAAAGTTCTACTTGTGTAGAATTGTTTTTGTCCCACAGTTTTTCTTTTTCCACATCAGCTGTTTTACTTTCACTTGAAGCATTTTCTGTGGTAGTTGTAATGTTTTTTTCTATTTCGTTTCTTGCAGGATTACTTTTATATTTTCTGGCATCTTCTTTGATTGCATTCGCTACACACTGTTCTTTTTGTTTCTTTACGCCTTGTTCTACAGTTGTAGAATTATCTTTCTTCTCTTTTTCTTGTTGTTCTACTTTCATCAAAGCCTTTTTTGCCAAAGAAGAAAAAGACTCAGTTTTATATGTATTTTCCTCTTTTACGACATGTTCTCGCGCTTCTTGTTCTTTTTTGATTTTTTCATATTGGGATATTAATTTTGCTGCTTCTAATTTTTGTTTTCCGATGCCTGCTCCTTCTGCAATTTTACGCTGTACTTCAAAAGGTTCGGGTCCTTTATTGGCTGGCACAGGTGCTTTTTTATTTTTTTCTTCCTTTCCGACCGTCACTGCCGGTATCATTTCCCGATGCGCCAATCCATCCGTTATTGCTTGAAAAATAGCTTGAAAAACAGCTTGCTCATTAGAAAATCGAACTTCCATTTTTGTAGGATGCACATTTACGTCCACTTGTTGACTGTCAATTTCAATCTGCAATGCGGTCATAGGATATCTATGCTGCATCATGTATGGCTTATAGGCTTCTTCGATTGCCTTATTCACTATTTTGCTTTTTACATATCTTCCATTTACAAAATAATTCATATAATTACGGTTTCCGCGATTCACTACCGGCTTTGCTAAAAATCCCGTAACAGATATCAAGGCAGTAGTAGAAGTAATGGAAAGTAATTGCGAAGTGATATCTCTGCCATAAATATGATAAATCACATCCTTGTTGTTTCCATTACCAGAGGTTTGTAATTTCACCTGATTATTTGACATAAATTTAAAAGAAATATGTGGATGGGACATTGCCATGCGTTCCACTAAATCATTTACATAAGAAGTCTCTGTTTGTGGACTTTTCAAAAATTTCTTTCGTGCCGGTACATTATAAAATAAATTTCTAATTACAAATGTAGTACCTTCCGGACACCCCACATCTTCCAATTTCTTTTCTTCTCCGCCTTCTATTACATAACGCACTCCCATAAGGGTACCACGGGTCTTTGTCACCAACTCTACTTGTGCAACAGCGCTGATGCTGGCCAATGCTTCACCACGAAAGCCCAAACTATGAATAGTAAGCAAATCTTGGGCTTCCCGAATTTTACTAGTAGCATGTCGTTCAAATGCAATTTGTATTTGTTCCTTTTCAATACCACTTCCATTATCTGTAATACGAATTAACTGACTGCCACCCTGTTTGATTTCAATGGTAATTGCAGTCGCACCTGCATCTATTGCATTTTCAACCAATTCCTTCACAACTGCTGCCGGTCTCTCTACTACTTCTCCTGCAGCAATCTTATTGATTGTATTTTGATCTAATCGTAAAATTCTTGCCATAGTATCATTTCCTTTCTACCAGCGTTCTTTCACTTTCTTTTGAATTTGATACAACTTATTCATTGCATCCATCGGTGTCAATGCATTTAAATCCAGTTCTCGCAATTCTAACAAAATATCTTCTGTAGAAGGCATGTTGGCAAAACCATCAAAAATAGATACTTGCTTCCCAGTGATGTTTTTTGCGTTTTCTAATCCTGTCTCGCAATCCGAACCAGACTGTGCAGCAATTTCCTTTACATTCTCTACAATATCATGGGCAGATAATTGCTGGGCAATTTCTTTTGCACGTTCCAACACCGGCGTAGGCACACCTGCTAATTTCGCTACCTGTATACCATAACTTTTATCTGCTCCACCTTTGATAATTTTTCGTAAAAATACAATATCATCCCCTGCTTCTTGCACGGCGATACAATAATTGTTGACGCTATCCAACTTGCCTTCTAATTCTGTTAATTCATGATAATGGGTTGCAAATAAGGTTTTCGCTCCAATGATATTTGGATTTGCAATATGCTCTACTACAGCCCATGCAATACTTAATCCATCAAAGGTGCTGGTTCCACGACCAATCTCGTCTAAAATCAACAAACTATTGGAAGTTGCATTTCTTAAAATGTTAGCCACTTCTGTCATTTCCACCATAAAGGTACTTTGACCTGAAGCCAAATCATCAGAAGCGCCCACTCTGGTAAATATACGATCAACCACACCAATATTTGCACTGGTGGCAGGTACAAAACTTCCAATTTGTGCCATTAGTACAATCAATGCTGTTTGTCTCATATAGGTAGATTTACCAGCCATATTAGGACCTGTAATAATAGCAATTCTCTGTTGTTTTCCGTCTAAAAATGTATCATTTTCCACAAATTCATTGCTGGAAAGCATTTGTTCTACTACCGGATGTCTACCCCCTTGGATTTTAATGATACCATCTGTATTGATATCAGGTCTTACAAAGTTGTTTCTTTCAGCAACAAGAGCTAAAGATACATATACATCTAATTGGGCAATTGCTTTTGCCGTTTGTTGCACTCGCAATACTGCATCTGCAATGTGTTCCCGTATAGATACAAACAATTCATATTCTAATGCAAAGAGTTTATCCTCCGCACCCAAAATAACATCTTCTAATTCTTTTAATTTTGGTGTAGTAAAACGTTCTGCATTGGTTAACGTCTGTTTTCGTGTCCAAGTATCCGGTACTAATGACAAATAGGAATTGGTTACTTCAAAATAATAGCCAAATACTTTATTGAACTTTATACGTAAATTTTTAATACCTGTGGCTTCTTTCTCCTCTTCTTCCAAATTTGCCAACCATATTTTTCCGTCCGTTTTTGCCTTTCTCAAGGTATCTACTTCTTCATTGTATCCTTCTTTTATAATGCCGCCCTCTTTTATGGCAATGGGAGGATCTTCCGTAATGGCAGCATCAATTAACTCGCAAATATCATCCAATGTATCAATGGAAGTGTACACGTCCTGTAAGGCTTTGACCTTCATATCTTCTAATAAGGTTTTTATTGGTGGAAGCATAGCCAAAGAAGATTGTAAAGCAATAAAATCTCTAGGATTTGCTGTTTTGTATGCCACTTTCCCGATTAACCGTTCCAAATCATAAATAGGTGCTAAATATTCTCTTAATTCTTCTCTTGTAATAGCATCCGTATTCAAAGTAGAAATCGCATCCAAGCGCATTTTTATCTGTTTTTTATCTACCAAAGGTTGCTCCACTCTATTACGCAACAAACGAGCACCCATGGCTGTTTTGGTTTTATCCAAAATCCATAACAAAGATCCTCTTTTTTGTTTTTCACGCAAAGTTTCTACCAATTCCAGATTTCTTCTGGTAGAGGTATCCAAAATCATATATGCAGCAGAGGAATATGGGCTAATACTTGTAATATGTGATAAGGCATTTTTTTGCGTTTCCATCAAATATTGCATTACGGCGCCGGCCGCAATGGTTCCAACGGGATATGCATCTAATCCCAAACCCGATAAACTCTGCACGCTAAAATGCTCTTTCAAGCTTTTCTCACACATCTCTGAATCATAATACCAAGTATCCATATAAGATATTGCTACCTGGGTACGATTTTTTAAAGCCTCTAAAACAGCTTCATGATTTTTCATAGCAGCATTGCAAATCAGCTCGGTAGGTGCAAATTTTGTAATTTCATCCATCAACTTTCTAAAGTCTTCTACCTGTGTCATGGAAAATTCACCGGTAGTAACATCTACAACCGCAATTCCAAAGGCAGAATCGTCTTTGCATATACCCATTAAATAATTATTTTTTCCTTCTTCTAAAGACTGGGTATTCAAATTTGTTCCCGGAGTAACAATTCGCACAACCTCTCGTTTGACAATACCTTTTGTTGTTTTGGGATCTTCTACCTGTTCACAAATAGCAACCTTATAACCTTTATTTACCAATCTGGTCAAATACCCATCCACCGCATGAAAAGGAATGCCGCACATAGGTGCTCTTTCTTTCAAACCACATGATTTGCCTGTTAATGTAATTTCCAACTCTCTCGTAGCAGTAATTGCATCATCAAAAAACATTTCATAGAAGTCACCCAAACGATAAAATAAAATACAATCTTTATACGCTTCTTTTGTATCCATATACTGTTGCATCATTGGTGTCAATTTTTCTGCCATGCTTATACCTCCATTATATTTGCTTCCATACACCTTTTTCCAAAAAGCTATTGGCTGATTTTTCTGCTTCCTTAATTATTGTTTTTTCATATCCCAACATAGCTAACAATTTAATCGCATTTCTTGTATAGGCTCTTCCATTTTGTAAAACATAATCAAACACGACCTGATTATCTTTAATTTCTTCTTGGAAATGATAGTTGTCATAGTATTTTTCGAGTATATGCGTCAATTCTAAATCGTGTGTTGCCGCAAATACGAGGGCATTGGTTTGGGCAAAACTTTTCAAAATCTGAGAAGATGCCGCAATCCGTTCCAAAGTATTGGTTCCTCGAAGAATCTCGTCAACGAAAACTAAAACTGGGATATTTTGTTTTGTCTGTTCTAAAATGCGTTGAATCGATTTAATTTCTACTACGTAATAACTTTCATTTCCTTGCAGGTCATCGCGCAATGCCATAGAAGAATATATATGAAAATAACTTGCTTCGTAGTCTTTTGCAACTGCTGTATGAATGGTCTGCGACAAAATAGCATTCAAAGCAACCATTTTAATAAATGTGGACTTGCCAGATGCATTCGAACCGGTAATCAAGACTGGTTTCTTTGCATCAATACTATTCATTACTGGATTTTGCAACATAGAATGATAGCCATCTTCTATCCTAAGAAAGGCTTTTGTAGTTTGATGCAATTGTGGAATGCAATACCCATCTTCTCCTAAATATGCCCGAAATGAAGCCACAGAAAGCAAGGCATCTAACCTGCCTAATTTTTCGTATAATTGATTCAACTCTTCCTTCCTGTTTTGCACCTTTTTAACCATAAAATCAAATTTAATTAAATCTACATGGGTAATCATACGCACATAATCTAATGTTAAATCCCAAAAAGAGCCACTTCCTTTTCTGCTATCAAAAAACACCAAAAAAGAACCTTTTTGTAAGTCTTTGAAGGTATCTAAAATCGCTTTTATCTCATCAAAATAAGGCTGTAATTCTTTGATCTGCAATTTCACCAAGGAATCTGCTCCCTGTAGCATACGTATGATATACATAAAAACTTGAAAATATTTTTCTATTCTTGCTTTTCGATTAAAATATCGAATCACGTTGTTGATGATCATACACACCAATAAAACCACGCCATAAATTGGTGGAAGTATATTCACCACAGATAATCCAATCAAACCAACAGACATTGCCAGTAACCCTAACATAACAAAACTGTCAAGGGGATTATGTTTAGGAATTTCATGAACCAAATTTAAATATCGGTACAAAGAGATTCCTTTTACTTTTCCCATAAAATGAAATTCTGTCAGCAATTGATTTCTTGCTTCTTCATTGTTTTGAAAAAACTGAATCAATTTTTCCCGTTCCTCTAATTGTGTAGGTTCCGTTTGAATCTGACGTAACATTCTGTATAGATAATCTTGTCCCATGGTGCTTTTGGTCTGGTTAATCAACATATAGATGGTATCCATATCCATATCATTCCAAGTAATATCATCAATATCATATGGGGTTTGATATTCTAAAAAATATTTTTTTATGATATCCAATTTGTCTCTTGTATACTCTTCTGAAGAAATTTTACCCCAATTTTTTTTATTCTGCTTTTGCAATTTTATAAGTTGTTCTTTTTCATCCCATTTTGATTTTATAAATAATAAAATTGCGATTGCGACAATGCTCATTAATACAATTTCAAATTCCATTCCTGCCTCCATTTTCTTGCCTGTTATTTATTACACAAAAAAAGTCCCAATTGAGATTATAACTCAAAAAGAACTTTTTTGAAACATCTTATATATAATTTTTTAATCTTTGTAATAGTTTAGCCGAGGGGCTGCGCTGTTACCGCTTGCAGCAAGCTATCACATGCAAATAGCAGCGAGCTTGGCAAAATAAACAATACTGGTCTACGTTCAGACATAGTAAGATTTAGGTTTCTATTGCCTATTGACTAATCACTCGTCCAACTTTAACCGGTGTACGATAAAAGGCATTAGAAATCTTAATACCAGTTCTTTCATTACTTGCATGAATTACCTGGCCACCACCAATATACATGGCTACATGGCTAACATGTCCACTATACCCATAGAAAAACAAGTCTCCAGGTTGTGCTTCCGAAGAAGAAATGGTTCTTGTAGCAGCCGCCTGTTGTGCAGCTGTTCTTGGTAACCCATATCCAAAATGTTGGTAAATTCGCATGGTAAAGCCAGAACAATCTGTTCCGTTTGTAAGGCTGGTTCCACCATAAACGTAAGAATTTCCAAGGAATTGCATTGCAAATGCAACAATGGAGCTACGAATCGAAGTCTGACTACTTTCTCCTTCTTTCTTGCTGGTTTCTGTCTTTGTAGAAACGGCTCTTTTTAAGGTATAAGAAAGATCTACATATTCCTTTGAAACGAATACTTTTTCATCATCCACAGATACACAAATCCAATCATCCAATTCCTGTTTCATTTGTTCCAAATCTACATCTTGAATCAATTCCTTATCCTTCTTGTCTGAAAAATGCTTCTCGATAAAATTACGCACATACTCTTCACTAATATCTTCTCTTACTACTTCTAATTCCTCATCTACCGGAACCAATGTATAGATTCCTGAATTTGTGCTTGGTAAAAATCTTACATTCAGTGTTTCTGTTTTTACGGTAGCTACTTTTTTCCCAACTTTGAAAGCCAATGTTTCTGCTTCCTCGTCCAAAACCAAATATTCCGCTTTCACATAACCACGCACATCGCCAGATTTAATCTTAGCCCAACCATCTTTTGTGATTTTTTCCACATTACAGGCTGCATTCTTAGCCATCTTTCCTATAATTTTGGAATCTGTAGTTGCTTTTTTTCTAACATTTAACGTTTCATCTACTCTTGCAATTCCTAATCGATCATATTTTAAATTCAGCTTTACTTCATCTGCGACAACTGCATTGGTACCAAGCAAAGCTGCATTTCCACTTGCTTCTACAAAACTTGGCACGTCCGTTGTTGTTTCAGACTCTGTAGCTGATTTTGCATAATCATCTAAAGTTACTGTAATTCCTGCTACGGAACCATTATCAGTTAACAATTTCTGCGTTGCTAAAATAGCAGTGTTGTCAAATTGCAGGACTAATGCGCCTGCTAACCCTAATGCAGATAACTTAACTATGTGACTTTTCATATGTTTCCTCCTTAAAGTTGGCATATGTGTTTATCCTTCGCATATTTTATTTTCCGATATACTATAATATCTTTACATTTTTCGACATACAGACTTGGTAATTCTACCACATACACAAATACTTGTCAAATAATAATACAAACCAAGCCTCCATTGCTATCATTTACAACTTTTTGCATGGTATCTTGTAATTTCAATTGACTTTCATCTGTTAATTTATTGACTTTTGCCTGAATTCCATCTTCTATCAACTGTCCAATGGATTTTCCAAAAATATTGGTATCCCAAATACCAGAAGGATTTGTTTTTTCATTATTTGTAATATAATCAATCAAATCATTGGCCTGTTCTTCACTTCCAACAATAGGCGCAATTTCTGTTTCGATATTTGCTTTGATCAAATGCACAGAGGGTGCGGTCGCTTTGATTTTAACACCATATTTATTACCATGCTTGATAATTTCAGGTTGTGAAATGGTAATTTCCTCCACAGCGGGTGTCATAACACCGTAGCCCTTCTGTTTTACGCCCTCATTTGCAAGCCACATTTTATCATATTCTGATTTTTTTTCAGAAATTTCTTGCAATACTCTTACCATTTCTACTTCTCCAGTAATTTCCATGCCCGTTAACTGACTGATTGCTTCATAATAATATGCCTGTTTGATTTCCATTCTAATAACTACTTCACCAGTATGCATATAAATGCCATCCAAATTTATTCTCTCTATATAGGGATTCTCATATTGCAGCTGTTCTAATCGAGCATCTTTAAGTGCCTGCATCTTTTCTAATATAGAGAACATATGCCTTTGAAATGTTTGACGAATAGGATGTTCTTTATCCAATAACCGTAGCCATTTAGGCAAATAAAAAGAAATTTGTGTAACTGGAAATGCGTATAGCAATTGCCGCATAATTTCATGCAAATCACTTTTATTCATTGTTTCACAATTGATTGGTAATACCGTAACACCATATTGTTCTTCTAGTCGTTTGGCTTTTTCCACCACCTCATCTTTTTGTGGATCTATGGTATTGTATAAAACCAAAAATGGTTTTCCGATTTGCTTTAATTCTTGGACTGTACGCATTTCCGCTTCTTTATATTGTTTTTCTTCTATATCTCCGAAACTTCCATCTGTAGTAACCACAATACCTACGGTAGCATGTTCTGTAATTACTTTTTGCGTGCCTACCTCTGCTGCTTTCGAAAAAGGAATTTCCTGCGGAAACCAAGGCGTGAATACCATTCTCTCTTTCGCACCTTCCATATGGCCACTGGCACCCTCTACCATAAATCCAACACAGTCTACCAATCGAATTTGAATACTGGTATTTTCATCTAGTTGAATTTTTGCTGCTTCTTTTGGAATAAATTTAGGTTCTGTCGTCATAATGGTTTTCCCGGCAGCAGATTGTGGTAATTCATCAATTGCCCGTTCTTTACTATGTACATCCTCCATATAGGGAATGACCAGTAAATCCATAAACTTTTTTATAAAGGTAGATTTGCCGGTTCTGACAGGTCCTACCACGCCAATGTAGATTTCTCCATTGGTTCTTGCTTCCATATCTTTATATACCTGATATTGCTGTTCTTCCATAACGATCCCTCCGAAACTGTATCCTCCCTAATGGGTATTTTTACATTTCTATCATTTTTATTGTATGCAGGGGACCTATGCTTTAGAACAATTTTCCTGTCATTTTCTTCTCAAGCCAGGGTATGTTAATTGGGTTATTGTCACATATAAAAACAGATGTTGACGATATTTTTAAAATAAAAGAACTGCCGCATAAAGAAGCACACCAGATCATATAGTTCTGTACTTACCATACTTATACTATATAATCGCTATCCTGTTCTTTTTGCGACAGTCCGATCCGTTACCTAAAAGTAATCTTTATACCTCATAGGCACAAATTTTATCTTCCTTGTAATCTATTACACAATTTCCGCCTTTTTTTAACTTACCAAACAAAATTTTATCTACTAAGACTGGTTTCATCTCTGTATTGATAATACGGCTAATTTCCCTTGCTCCATATTCCTGACTTATACCTTTTGATTTCAAATATGCAGCGCAGGTAGAAGTGACAGATATGGTAATTTTTTGTTTTTCCAATTTTTTTGCTAATATAGCAATCTGTTTTTCTACAATTTTTTCTGCCATTTTCTCATCTACATAGTTAAACGTAATAATCCGGCTCAAACGATTTCGAAATTCTGGTTGAAATACTCTTTTGACCTCATCCATAATTGCGGATTTATCAATGGTTTGTTTCGCAAATCCCATCAAAGTTTTTCCGACTTTACTGGCACCCGCATTAGAAGTCATAATCAAAATCACATTTCTAAAATCAGCTTTTCTTCCTTGGTTATCTGTTAAGGTCGCATAATCCATTACCTGAAGCAGCACATTAAAAATATCAGGATGTGCCTTTTCGATTTCGTCTAACAATAACACACAATGTGGATGTTTGCGAATACTCTCTGTTAATAAGCCACCTTCTTCATATCCAACATAACCAGCAGGCGAACCAATCATCTTAGCCACTGTATGTTTTTCTGCATATTCGCTCATATCATACCGAATTAATGGTATTTGCAAGGTATGGGCCAAGGTTTTTGCAATTTCTGTCTTACCAACACCAGTTGGTCCCACAAATAATAGACTTGCCAAAGGCTTGTCCTCATCGTTCAAACCTGCTCTAGAAAACTTAATTGCATTGGCTAACTCTGCAATGGCCTCATTTTGTCCAAACACATTTTTTGCCAATTCACTCTCTAATTTTGCCAATTGTTTTCTCTCATCCATTTCTATATGCTTGGATGGAACATTTCCAACTTTAGAAACTACAAACTCCAAAGTTTTTTTGTCTACAATTTGTATTTTCTTGTCTGTAGGATATAATTCACGATAGGCACCTGCTTCGTCAATCAAATCTATGGCCTTATCCGGCAAAAAGGTATCATTCATATATTTTCCACTTAATTCGACCGCATACTCCATTAAACCTTTGGCATATCTTACATGATGAAAATTTTCATAATGTTTCTTAAGACCATTGAGAATTTCCACTGCTTCTTCTACAGAAGGTTCTGAAATATCAATATTTTGGAAACGTCGAATCAGGCTTTTATTTTTTGAAAAACTCTTCTTGTATTCTTCATAGGTTGTGGAACCGATAAAACGTAGTGTTCCCATAGTCAAATACGGTTTCAACAAATTTGCGGCGTCCATAGAGCCTCCATTTGAAGCACCAGCTCCCACAATCGTATGAATTTCATCAATATAGACAATCACATTTTCTTCCTTTTGTAAGCCTTCCATAATGGATTTCAAGCGTTTTTCAAAATCACCACGAAATTGTGTACCTGCCAATAAAGTACCCATATCTAGTAAGTACATTTTCGCATTTTTTAGTTTATCCGGGACATTGCCCTCCTCAATTGCTCTTGCCACACCATATGCAATGGCTGTTTTCCCTACACCAGGCTCTCCGATATGCAATGGATTGCTCTTGTATTTTCTACACAAAATCTGCATGGTTCGTTCTAATTCCTCTTTTCGTCCAATCAAAGGTGGCTGTTGGTCTACCAAATCATTCATACAAATAACATAGCTTTTCCAGTCTTTCTCTTTGGTTTCCTCTGTTCCAGACATATGCGTATTTTCCTCCGCCATTTCATCTTCCTGATGCATAAGCTTATATTCTGTCATTTTTATCAGCAACTCTGCTGCATCTATTTTTTGAACCTGAATAAAATATGCAGCATAACTATTATTATCTTGCAATAAACCATATACGATATGCGTAATTTCTACAACAAAACGCTCACTAGCCATTGCTTGTTCTTCTGCAAGCACTAACACATCAGATAAACCTAGGCTAAGTTCTGCTTTTCCTTCCTGAATGGTATCTATATTTTCGTTCATGTATGCTTCTAACTGTTGTTGTAATTTATCAATTTTCCCACCGCAAGCACAAAAACTTTCAACAAAATTAGGATTATATGTCAAAATAAATAGCAAATGTTCTGGTGTCACAAACTCATGTTGCAATTTTTCGGCAAGCATCGCCATATCCGTTAATAAATTCTCTACTTCTTTTGAAATTTTCATATTGCTCCTCCCCATTTCAATGTTCCATTTTCACAAGAAACGGATAACCAGCCGTTCTTGCACGATCTGTACATATTGCAACTTTGGTGCGGGCGATATCATAAGCATATTCACCAATTACTTCTTTGACCCCGTTATGTATATGAAACATGATTTGTATAGCTTCCTCTTCTGATTTGTGAAATACTTCTATTAAAATTGTCACCACAAAATCCATAGGTGTAAAATCATCGTTATACATAACTACTTTATATTTTCCGGGTTCTTTAAATTGTACTTTATCTTTTTGCATTATCTTCTCTTGTATAGCCATGTAATTTTCACTTTCCTTTTCCATTGTTTTTAAAAGAACACATTTAATTATATTGGTCAAAACAATTTTTTAATTTTTCAATTGCTTTTTTTTCTATTCTGGAAACGTAGCTTCGGGAAATATGCATTTTTTTTGCAATTTCTCTTTGCGTCATTTCTGTTTTATTTTCTAATCCATAACGTAATATCAGTATTTCCTGTTCTCTTTGAGATAATACCTTTTTCATAAAAATCGCCAATTGTTTTATATTGTTTTCTTGATCCAGTTTATTTGCTAAATCTTCCTGGTTCCCTTCTAAGATATCTTGCAGACATATTTCATTTCCATCTTGATCTGCGCCAATGGGTTCAGATAAGGATACGGTTTTACAACATTTTTTCTCACCACGAAACACCATCAGTAATTCATTCTCAATGCAACAAGATGCATAAGTTGCCAATCGTATACCTTTTTCCAGTTGGAAACTATCTATTGCTTTAATCAGACCAACAGTTCCAATAGAAATAAAATCTTCCACATCTGCAACAGGTACATGATATTTTTTTACAATATGCGCCACTAAACGTAAATTATGTTGTATCAGCAAATTTCTTGCTTGCGCATCTCCATTTTTGCATGCCAAAAGATATTTTCGCTCCTCCTTCGTCGAAAATGGTTCAGGAAATGTTTTCATGTTGCGCACCCCTTAACCGCTACTTACTTTACATTATGCAAAAAAAATAAAATAGTGCCTATCCACATTGATTTAAGTATACGCAATCTAAAGGATATTTGCAAGCTATGATTTCCAATCCAATCATTTAGAATCAAAATACCGACCGTCCCAAATAAACTTACGTCTTTTCCTATCATCTGATTATCACTTACAAATATACTTATGTTACGATTATAAATAAATGGATACAGATACATGCAACAAAAAACGTTTAATGACGGTCGGTATATGTATGCAATACAAGAGCAAACCCAACTGTAAAAAGTACATAGTCTTTTGGAACAAATGACTCATACAGACAAGTGTGTAATCAACGAGTGTCAATATACTGACATATGGGTTTATTTTACTGCTCCATCAACTACACCCTTGATAATTTGCTTTTGTGCGATGATGTAGAATACAATGACAGGCATCATAATCAATAACAGCGCAGCCGCCGCAACTCCCCAGTTTGTAGTGAAGGAACCAAAAAATTTAAAGGTTTGTAGTGGTAAAGTACGCAAATTTGACTTTCCAGATAATACGATACTTGGCAATAAGTAGTCATTCCAAATCCACATAATATTAACAATGGATACAGTTGTTGTAGTAGGTCCCAATAAAGGCATTACAATTCGGAAAAAGATTCCAACTGTGCTACAACCATCAATGGCAGCTGCTTCTTCCAATTCTACCGGAATTCCTTTAATAAAGCCATGATATAACATAATTGACATAGCGGAACCAAACCCAATATATGCCATAATTAATCCTGGTTGATTCATTAAATCAATACCAAATTGTCCCAATCCAAATCTACCCATAATTTTCATCAAAGGAAGCATTACGCATTGAAATGGAATCAACATTGAAACCGAAAACAATAAAAATATAAAATTAGACATTTTGGTCTTATGTCTAACCAATACCCAAGCTGCCATTGCTGAAAAAATGCAAAGACAGGCTGTAGAACAAATCGTAACAATGACTGAATTCTTCAAAGCATTTAGAAAATCCATGCTTTCGATGGCTGATGCAAAATTTTCAAAACCAATCCATTTTTTTGGAACTCCCAAAATATCCAAAGCAATGTCAGATGCAGATTTAAATGCAACCCAAACAAGCATGGCAATAGGAAACAAAAATACAAGTACCAAAAAAATACGATATATGATACGCCATATATTCAATAGCGAGTTGTTTTTTTTCATAACTGATTCCTCCTATGCTTCTACTTCTGCTCTCTTTGTAATGGTCAATTGGATAATACTAATAATGGCAATGGAAACAAAGAAAATGACAGCCTTTGCCTGTGCTTCTCCCATTTGATTACTACAAAAAGCAGAGTTATAAATATTTAAAGCCAACATTTCATTTGTATGATTTGGACCACCTCCGGTTAAGGAAAGGTTCTGGTCAAATAATTTAAAAGAATTCGATAAAATCAAGAACAAACCAATTGTAAACGACTGGGCAACCATAGGAATCGTAATTTTAAACATACGCTTTAATCCGGTTGCACCATCTAGAGCGGCTGCTTCCATGACACTATCTGGAATATTCTGAATACCTGCAATGTAAATAATCATCATATATCCACTCATCTGCCATACCATCAAAATTAACAAGCCTAAAAAACCAGTTTTATTATCGGACAGCCAATTACCCAAACCAGGAATATTGGTTGCTGGGAAAATCTTTGTAAAAATAAATTTCCAAGTATATCCCAATAATAAACCACCAACTAAGTTTGGCATAAAGAACACACCACGCATAAAGGTTGCACCTTTAAATTGCTTTGTAACTAACAAGGCCAATAAAAATCCAAATCCATTAATCAAAACCACACAACAAATCGTAAATAAAGCCGTATAGGCAAACGAATACCAATACTGACTATCCTTACACACTGCAAAGTAATTTTGAATTCCAATAAATTTTGGTGATTTTGCTACTCCATTCCAATCCGTTAACGAATAATAAAATCCCATAATCGTTGGAATTAATACAAATCCCAAAAAGCACAATAAGCAAGGGAATAAAAAAAGCCAAAAAGTTAATTTGGAACGTTTCATTATTAGTGACTCCTTTCTGATCTGAACATATTTTTTATTTGAGAAAAGAAATAATTAAAACTAGGATAGAAAAATGTCCTGGCGTTTATGCTACAAAATCTTCCTTTTTAACAATTCGACCAAGGTATCATAAACATCACATGGTTTTTACGCATATATACCGAAGGTTTCATAAGGAGTATGCTTTTTTGATTTTCGCATGAACCTGTAGAAACTGGATATGCATGAGTAAATATCAAGTTTCCGCCATCCTAGTAAACGGACATGATATGCAAGCAAACGCTGGTAGCTAATTTTTCCCAATACATAAAAGAAACAGGGCATGGCGTGACGCCACACCCTGAAACTTCTTATAGGCATGTTGCAATAATATAAAATATTATCACATTACTCCTTATTTACTTGCACGTCTTTCAGCCCATTCTGTTGCTGATTGCTTAAAGCACTCATCCCAGCTAAGTTTATTAGCGAATACACCTTGTACCTTTGCACCAAAGACATTCATTGTGTAATCTTCACCATCTGGAGCGCCTTGGAATACCATTGGAATACCCTTATTGTTAGAGAAGAATTCCAACATACTCTTAGTTAAATTATCTGAAGGTTGTAAATCACCATAGTTATCAAATACTGGAGTAAATCCAAAATCGTTTACTACGATTTCTTTACCTTCATCTGATTGATATAACCAATTCAAGAAATGCTTAGCAGCTTCTTTTACATCGTCATCTGATTGTTTATTTACACACCAGTAGTTTGAAACAATAGAGAAAATAGAATCTTCTTTATATCCCTTGATTGGTGCAGGAATAAATGCTAAATTGTCAGCAGTTGTTTCATCAATCTTCTTTACATCTCCGTAAATCCAGTTACCCTGTTGAATACATGCAACCTTACCAGTAGCTAATTGTTCCTGTACAGCAGCATTATAATCAACCTTCAATGATTTTGCCCAATTATCCTTTGCATCTGAATAATTTAATTGTAATTCTGTATATGCAACATAAGCATCCTTATAGTCGAAATTAACAGTGTCTGCATTTGCGCATGCAAATACATCTTCTTTAAATTCTGGTGATAATGCAACGTTGATTGCATGGTTACCAAGAACCCAAGTTGCGCCACCTTGTACAGATGTTACATTTTGTAAGTTAGGGAAATCCTTCTTCAAATCACCTGCATCAATAGCTTTTTGTAACTGTTTAAATGCAGCTTCAATCTTATCGTAACTATCTAAAGTAGAAATATCAATACCAGCAGCTTCGAACATTGCCTTGTTTACAATCAATCCCATACCTTCTGTTGTAACAGGCATTCCGTAGATTGCATCACCAATCTTGTCTAAGTCAAGCATACCTGAGTTTGCATGTTCTACCCAAGGTTGATCAGATAAATCCTCTAAATAATCAGCATAAGTTTCACAACTTTCTGGTCCTGCACAGTTGAAAATATCTGGCATTTGTCCACTAGCAGCTTTGGCTTTATAAAGCGTATCTACACTATCATTTCCACCAACACTTTCAAGTTCTATATGTACATTTGGATATAGTTCTTCATACTTATCAATTGCTTTTTGCAACGCGTCATTGATTTCGATTTTGTATTGAAGTACATATACGTCTACATCCTTTCCCCCAGCAACTTGATCCGTAGATGTAGAATCTCCATTACTATTTGTGTTGTTACTATCTGCGTTTTGATTGTCTGAGTTCTTTGAAGAACCACATGCTCCCAATGAAAGCACCATTGCCATCATCAATAAAATTGTAGTAAGTTTACGCATTTTTCTCATAACTTCTACCTTCCCTTCTTTTTAGTTATTTACAAATGTTCTGTTTGCGTTCTTGAACCCCAAATACAATTACCTTTTTTGTAAAGATATAGGTGTATTTAACATATTCTTAAACACCAACTACATTCTTTCATAATAATATCACACTTTGTTCACGATTGCAATATTTTTTAACAAATATGTATAATTTTTTTTAAATAAATGACTTTGTTTGTAAAAAATACATAATTATTTTTTATATTATGTGGAGAACTTTGCAACAGAATCTACGTCAGCTTCCCTGACGAAAATTCTGCACTAAGTCCAAGGGATGAAGATTTTCATTTTTAAAAAAATACTGCCATGTGTTTAACACATGGCAGTGATTGATATTATTTGATTTTAAAACGCATTGTTTGTTTGTTGTTTGCTAGATCCACTACGACAATTTTGTGACTTCCTTTTTTAGAAATCTTTGTTTTGTTTTTCACTTTCTTACCATCTAATTTTGCATAACGGATACCAGATGCGTCGCTGAATTGTAATTTCATGCCTTTCTTATACGTCTTTCCTTTTTTCACGTTTACACTTGGTTTTATTTTATCGATTACAAACTGAATGGTTTGTGTAGTAATTGTCTTACCGGTTGCATCTGTATATCTAAAGTATACAACAGTTGGTGTTTTAGCTTTTTTAACAGTCAATTTTGTATCT
>JAFORL010000138.1 GCA_017393285.1 Lachnospiraceae bacterium | reverse complement strand
ATTTTCTATTACACAAAAAAATAGCTATGGGCATGCGCTCATAGCTATTTTGTAATAGGGTTGTTTTTCCCTAGAAAATTATTTCTATTCTTTTCTCATCTCTTGCATTTGTTTCTGCATTTGTTCTATTATTTCTTGTAACTCTGCATTTTTGTTCTTTAACTCAGTATTTTCTGTTTTCACTTCTGTGTTTTCATTCTTCAACTCGCCAATTACTGTTTTCGCTTCCGCATACGAGTTCTGTAGTTCTGCATTTGAGGTCTGTAGTTCCGCATTTGAGGTCTGTAGTTCCGCATTTGAGGTCTGTAGTTCATTGATTTTACCTTCTAGTTCATGCTTTTCATATTCTACTATCTTTTGATAATTTTCCAGTGAATAGCTATCCATCATAAGCTCCAGCACCTCCGATCTATACTTAATAAGAAACTCTTTCAAACAATCCTGCTTGATGCAATCATCAATTGCCTTGGTTACTGCCAATCTCAATTCCATAGTCTGAACATAGCAACGTACCGTATTTACGAATATTGCATAATCTCGTAAAGGTTTACAGTGCTCCATCAATTCTTTATTCTTCCCATAATTAATGTTTATCATTTTTGCAACAACCTCTACACAAGGTTCGCCTGCAGACCGTGCAAAACAGTCGGACAACCGAATTTCTGTTTCTTCCTCCTGCCAGGTAGTTCCATTGTAGAACACAACAAATTTTGGTACCGGTAGTCGAAGCAACTTGGAGCCAAACCGGTTGAGATTGTGCTTTTCCATATACGAGTTATACATTTGGGCAAAGTAGATGAGTCCTCTTACTCCCATGTTTGGATTATAAGAACTTTGGTGTTCGTATAAAAACAGGCAAGGGTCAATAATAAAGGAAACATCTCCTTTGTAATTGAGATAGATTACATCATTTTCATTGTCCAAAATTTCCAATTGGTCCAAGTCTGTATAATTGGAATGATTCATGGCGTTGTACAATGCTAAAATGTTTTCTTTCTCCTTAAAAATACGTCTGAATAATCTGTCTTTGTAATTCTTGTTCGTTTCTGTCATACATTTCTCCTTTTTACTTTTTTTCTTTTTTCTTTTTTGCTTTTTCTTGGATATTTTGATATAAAAAGAAAAATAACACAAACAAACCGCTTGCAGACGTAATTATAAAACATCTTTTCTTTTAGTATATCAAAATATCTATTTTTTTTCTATACCCAATGGGATTTTTTGGCTGAAACGCCTTGAGTTGTGTGGAAAAATTTTCCACAACGTTGATAATGATAACATAGCTTCATTTATATTGCAAGATGTATTTTTTATGTAACAGTTCAGCCATTCTTTTATTCGCTTCTTTTGGTTAATCTGGCACTTGATGAATGACTCGCCTGTATGTCACCCCAATATTAAAAAAAGTATGTTGCTCCAATATCGAAAAAAGTATGTCATCCCAATATCGAAAAAAAGTAGTTGACAAGCATGTGACATTTTAGTATAATCATATTTGTCTTTTGAAAAGACAAGTTATGGCGGAATAGCTCAGTTGGCTAGAGCACACGGTTCATACCCGTGGTGTCGCTGGTTCAAATCCAGTTTCCGCTATTTTTTTTACGCAATCCCTCTTTCGACAGACATTGCAAAGTAGCTTTGCTACAATGGATGTATCTGTAATGAAGGAGGGATTTTTTTGCGTTGGAAACAGATGTGCGAAAGGGAATTCATTTTGTTCATGGGGGCCTGGTTGATTGGGCGGGTAGATGTGTTACAGGATAACCCATTTGCTTTGAGCTTATTTGTAGCTTTGGCATATGAACAGGTTAGCAAAAGATGGTCTTTTTTTGCCATTGCTTTGGGCTTGTGGAGTAGTTGTACAGGTTTGGTTACGGTAAAATATACTGGAGCCATGTTGTTGGCAGGGCTGGGAATCTTTTTTATTTCCCGCACCAAAGCCAGAAATTCTATCTTGTTGTATAGTTTGTGTGCAGGATCCAGTTTGGCAGTCATAGAAGCTATATCTGGTATTTGGATCTGGAAATTACCGCAGGAGCAAGGGGTGTTTTTGCTGGCATTATTATTGACGGGCGTGATGGTACCAATTTTTGCAAAAGGTGTACACTTTTTTTTGGCAGAAAAGAAAATGGCATATGCAAACAATGAAGAATGGATTTCCAGTATGGTGATGGTTGGGTTAGTAATCCAAGGTTTGCCTTTTCAAGATAATCCATTTTTCTCTCTTTTGGGTGGTATGTTTTCGTTTTGTATTTTGTGGATTGGTTATGGTTATGGAGCAGGTGCCGGCAGTCTGGCAGGTGCCATTGGAGGCATTTTTTTTGTGGCAGGACAGAACAATTTAACCAGACTTGCCATTTATGTTTTGTTGGGTGTGGTAGCAGGTTTGATGAGACAAGCCGGACGATTATTGTCTGCGCTGGGTTTTTTATTGGTATATGTAGCTTGTGGTGTGTATTTTGACCAAGGCTTAATGGCAATGGAGGAATTGCTGGCACAATTGGTGGTTTTATTTGTATTTTTGGCAATACCCAGGCATTTCACGAAGACAGTGGAATCCATTTATGACAATGCCAGAGGAGAACAGGAAGCTCTGCAACAGCGAGAACAGCAAATCTGCACGCAATTGAAACATTTTGCAGAGCCTTTTTTTCGCTTATCCAAGGCCATCAGTGGAACGGCTATAAAAAGGAGGAACTTAGAAAAGACGGATATAGAGCAGGTGTTGGGGCAGGTAACTGAAAATTTATGTAGTCGTTGTGAGAAGAAAAATCGCTGTCATGGTGTTTGCGGTCATGAAAAATATCAGACAGCCAGTTGTATTTTACCGGCGGTACAGGCGGTAGGGACAGTAACCGCAGGGGATTTTCCAATCCGTTTTGCCAACAAATGTGATTATATGGAGCAGTATGTGTTACATACCAACTTGGCATTGCGTTGTTTACATATGCATGCAAATTGGATGAGACGAATGGAAGAAGGGCGAGAGGCCATTGCTTTGCAAATGGAAGAAGTGGGACAATTGTTGCAGGAGTACAGTAAATATTTTCAATCAGAGGAACCCATGGCTGCGGAAGATGTGAAAATGTTAAAACAGGTGTTGAAGCGCAATCATGTTTATACAGCAGGCATACAGGGTCGAAAAAATAATCATCACATAGAGGAAATTCGAGTAGATTTACGCAGCAAGAAAGGACGGGCAGTGACAACAAAGGAGATTGCAAAATGTATTTCTACTGCTTTGGAAAAGCATTTTGTACCGGTATTGGGAAGTCGGCTGGTGGTGGGAAATCAATGGGAACAGTATACATTTGTGGAAGCACCGGCATTTCGGGTTTTAACAGGTGTGGCAAGATGTAATAAGGCAGGAGAAATTGTCTGTGGGGATAATTATTCTTTTATGCGTCTGGATCAGGGAGAATTGGTGATGCTTTTGGCAGATGGCACCGGGTGTGGAGAAGCTGCCTGTGAATCCAGTACTGCTGTCTTGGAATTGCTGGAAAGCTTTTTAGAGGCCGGGGTGGCAGAAAAAACTGCTTTGGAATTGATGCATAGTCTGTGTTTATTGCAGACAGAAGAAGAACCACTTTCTACCTTGGATATGGTATGCATGAATTTGTATACCGGTGTGTGTGAATTTTTAAAACTGGGTGGTGCCACAGCCTATATTAAGCGTGGAGATTGCGTGGAGCAACTGGAAAACCATACCTTGCCCTTTGGGGTATTTGCCAGACCGCAATATACATCGGAGACAAAAAAATTGTATCCGGGAGATTGGATTATTTTATTGAGTGATGGGGTATTTGAAGGGCTTTCTTTTGTAGAAAAGGAGTTGGAGCATTTGTTGACCGCTTGCGCCTGTGCCAATCCCAATACTTTTGCCAAAAATATTTTAGATTGTGCAAAAGAAAAGAGAAATGGAGAAATCTTAGATGATATGACTGTGCTGGTAGCACGTATGTAGTTTTGTAACAGGTCAGTCGGGGGCTGAACGATTACCACTTGCAGCAAGCGCTCCCATGCAAATTGTTGCGAGCTTGGTAAAATATATGTGTCGATACGCCCCTGCACAGCAAATTGTACAGGGCTACCTGAACGGTACATAGTTTTTTCTATTAAATCAATAGCTAGGTGTATGGTCAAGTGCATAACTTTATGGTAAGATAGGAGTAAGGGTTTTGTTGAACAGAAATCACATTGCAACTGGTGCCTGGCTACTTGTTGGCGAAGCAGGCATTGTACTTGTTATAAAAGCATTGCAAAAGAGAAATGTTTTTGGAGGAGGGATTGGATGAAGTGGCTCAAAGACGCATTAGGAAAAAACTGGGTTCCATATACTGTGGCAACCTGTTCGGCAGTTTTATTGTATTTTGCCTTGAATAATATTGGGCTTTTGTTTCAGGGTTTGTCAGCCTTGTACAGTTTTGCCGTGCCGGTAGTGGTGGCAGTCATCATTGCCTATGTATTAAATCCTATGGTGACGTTCATGCATCATACATTTTTTGGAAGAATGCAATCAGAAAAATGGGGCAGAAATTTAGGCGTATTGACTACGGTTCTTTTGGTGGTTTTATCCATCAGTCTTTTGTTATTGGCATTGGTACCACAGATTATTGCCAGTATCATTACCTTTGCAGAAAATTTCGATAGCTATACCAAATCTTTACAAAAGCTGGTGTTTGCCTTGTTAAATAGGGGCAATCAGGAGTCTGCGGTATATCAGGTGGTGGATACTTTGTGGGAACAAATTATTGAAAAAATATCCAAATTGCTATCTGAGAATATGGGAAAGATTATTGGTACTTCTTTTAGCATTGGAAAAGGCTTTTTTAGTGGAATTATTGGCTGTATTCTGGCAATTTATTTTTTGATTGATGCACCAAACTTAGTGGCATATATCAATAAGATTTTTCGCATGTTGATGCCGGAACGAAAATACAAGGATTTACTTGGGTTTTTCAGACGTTGTAATCATATTCTCTTGCGTTTTATTTTATGTGATTTATTGGAAGGTATTTTTGTAGGAGTCATGAATTTTATTTTTATGACCATATTGGGTATGGATTATGCTATTCTTATTTCTGTGGTGGTAGCGGTTACCAATCTGGCACCTACTTTTGGCCCTATCGTGGGAGGTGTGATTGGAGCATTTATTCTTGTCTTGGTAAATCCTTGGCATG
The DNA here is from genome assembly GCA_017393285.1 of Lachnospiraceae bacterium. Classification (GTDB taxonomy): domain Bacteria; phylum Bacillota; class Clostridia; order Lachnospirales; family Lachnospiraceae; genus CAG-411. The sequence goes on along the minus strand of JAFORL010000138.1, from coordinate 395 downwards.
CTTTATGGTTTTTGGTTTTTACCGTGATTTTGCAAACCATTGATGGCTATGTAATCAAACCGAAATTATTCGGAGATACCTTGGGGGTATCTTCTGTCTGGATTTTGATTGTTTTGATTCTAGGTGGCCGAATGTTTGGTGTGGCTGGTATTTTGCTGGCAATTCCTTTTGCTGCCATTTGCGAATATGTATTTATTGATATTATCTGGAAAGAGTTAGAAGGCTGGAAGGAACCGAAAGAGGAACTATAAATGACAGTATTGAAAGGTAAAAATTTTTCGCACAAAATTCGTTTATTTACTGCAAACTTGAAGCAGATAGAGTAAAATAAAAGAAAAACTTTGTCGCAAAGGAGTTCGTATGAGTAGAGAACGTGATAGAATCGCAAAAAAGAT
>JAFORL010000137.1 GCA_017393285.1 Lachnospiraceae bacterium | reverse complement strand
CTATGTGTTAGGCAATTCAAAAACAATAAAAATCACTACAAAAAAAGATTTTGCTAGTATACAAGAAGCCCTGAATACTGCCTTAACCAATCCAAAATTAAAATATGTCATTACCGTACCAAAGGGCAAATATGTAGTCACTCGTTCTTTACAAATATACAGCAATACAACTTTGAACTTAAAAGGTGTCACCTTGGTTCGAAAAGATTTAGAAGGTGCCATTTGTCTCTTTGGTTCTGGCAGCAAAGGAAAATATTCTATGGGAAAAAAAATCACCATAAAAGGTGGTGTTTTAGATGGTGGTACTGGTTCCAATAAGTCAGATATCTGTTGTTTTACACATATACAAAATATCACTTTTGATGGCATCACTTTTAAATATATGCCTAAGAAAAAATTGCAAAACGGTATGAAAAACACCCATATGATTGAATTTGCAGGTTCAAAAAATGTCATGATTAAAAATTGCAAATTCTATAACAACAAAAACTGCCTGGCAAATAATGAGGCCATTCAATTAGAGTCTTTGTACCCAGCACAAGCAGGTACTACTTCTGCATATTTTGGAAAACGTGATGGTACCCAATGCAAAAATATAACTATACAAAATTGCTATTTTTCAGGTTTTTCCTATGGTTGTGGAAGTAACCATTTAAATGCAAAAGACCATTTTCAAAATATAAAAATCATAAAAAATACGTTTGTAAAGTCGAATAAATATGCGATTTGTCTTTTTGGTTATCGTAAAGTACTAATCAAAAAGAACAAACTAAAAAATTGTGGAAGTTTGGTACAAAATCAAAATTCTACACAAGTACGAATCATAAAATAAACTAGAGGACTGTTGCCTTAAGACTGCAACAGTCCTCTTATTCCTTTATCATCGTTTCCCTACTCTGCACACCTATATAGCTTCTCATATACTCCCTTTTTTTGCATCAATTCATCATGGGTTCCACTTTCCTCGATGCCATTTTCCGTCAATACCAAAATCTTCTGTGCATTGCGTATAGTCGAAAGTCGATGTGCTATTACAAAAGTAGTTCTATTATGTGCCAATTCTTCCAACGATTCCTTTACAATGTTTTCGCTCTCATTATCCAAGGCACTCGTGGCTTCATCTAAAATGAGAATAGGTGGATTCTTAAGAAAGACTCTCGCAATGGATAACCGCTGTTTCTGTCCACCAGAAAGTTTAATTCCCCGCTGGCCAATATCCGTTTCATAACCCTTTGGAAGCTCCATAATAAAATCATGTGCGTTGGCTTTTTTCGCTGCTGCAATTACTTCTTCCCGACTTGCCCCCGGCTTGCCATACACAATATTATCATAAACCGTACCGGAAAAAAGATATACATCTTGCTGCACAATTCCAATTTTTTCATGTAAGCTCTGTAATTTAATCTTTCGGATGTCTATACCATCAATGGTAATCTTTCCCTTTGTCACATCATAAAAACGCGGAATTAAGTTACACAGAGTAGTTTTTCCGCCACCAGAGGACCCAACCAAAGCCACATAGGCACCTGCTTTCACCTGCAATTGAATATGTTTTAACACTCTGTGAGCTGTATCATTATACTTAAAAGATACATCATCAAATACAATATCTCCCTTGATTTCCTGCAAAGTTTGCGCATCTTCTGCGTCCTGAATTTCTGGTTCCATCTCCAAAATTTCAACAAAGCGTTCAAACCCGGAATAACCATTTTGGAATGATTCTGTAAAATCAATCAAGGTTTTAATGGGATCTGTAAAAATATGAATATAAAGCAAAAAGGCAATAAAATCTGGCACCTGCAAGGCATTTTTTGTCAGCAATAAGCCCCCAACCATAATCACAATAATATTAATTAACATAGTAAATGCAGTCATACCTGAATGAAAAAATCCCATGTAGAAATAACTATTTTTCTTCGCATTCAAAAAGCCATCATTCCCCCACTTAAATTTTTCCTTCTCAATTTCCTCATTGGCAAATGATTTTACCACACGAATACCTGACAGACTATCCTCAATCTGCGAATTGATTTCTGAAATTTTCACCCTATTTTCTTTAAAAGCACGCTTCATTCTCTTATTCAGAAAAAAGGCAAAGGCGAACATAACCGGAACCAGTGCAAAAGCTGCAAGGGTAAGTGGAATACTGATATTTGCCAAGATGATAAATGCCCCTATGATTTTAATCAAAGATATGGCTATATTTTCCGGCCCATGATGTAACAGTTCAGAAATATCAAACAAGTCATTGGTAATCCGACTCATCAACTGTCCAATCTTTTGTTCATCATAAAAAGAAAAAGACAGTTTCTGATAATGGGCAAAAATTTGGGCACGCATGTCATATTCCATTTTTGCCCCCATAACATGACCAATATTGGTAATGAAATAATTGGCTCCAAACTGAATGCCAACCAATAGTATTAGCAAAATACCAATCCTAATAATCTGCTCTTGTGCTCCTTCTTCTTTTATGATTATAATATGAGACGTAATATACCTTACTACAATGGGTATAATCAAGGCAATCATGGATGACAGAAATGCAAAAAACATGTCTGCTATAAAAGTACCCATATAGGGCTTATAATAACTTGCCATTCTCTTCATATTGTTCTTCATAACGATACCTCCATTTTTGATTTGAACAAGTCCACCAAACAATATAACACAAATTACTCCGTCTGACTAGCAACTGCCCCATTATATTTTCAACCATCACATTATTTGTAAAATGGCCAAAATCTGTTATGCAACAGAATAATAGCGAATTTCAAACAAAGATGCCCTTGTCTTTACTACCATCATTTGCTATAATAAAGCCCATATTATGGTAACAGTTCAGCCGAGTAGAAAAATAAATGAAAGAGCCTTTGACTGCTTACAGGTTAAAGGCAATTTGTTTTTATAATAGCTCCCCCAAAAAAACTTCTTGGTCAAGGAGAGCGTAATACCAGAAAGGATTAAAAGCTATGGAACAAATCAATACACACAAACGTCGTGTACGTTATTCGGGAAAATATCCAAAAAAATTTGAAGAAAAATATAAAGAACATAATCCGGAAAAATATCAGGACACCATTGCCCATGTAATAGAAAAAGGTAGTACCCCTGCCGGCATGCACATTTCCATTATGGTGAAGGAAATTCTTGATTTTCTGCAAATTCAGCCGGGTCAGCAAGGTCTGGATGCCACATTAGGCTATGGCGGACACACCAGTGCCATGTTAGAAAAACTGCAAGGAAAAGGCCATATTTATGGTTTAGATGTAGACCCTATTGAATCTGCCAAAACCAAAGAACGCCTTGCGAAAAAAGGCTACGATGAATCCATCGTCACTGTAAAACTCATAAACTTTGCCCACATTGATAAGGTAGCAGAAGAAACCGGAAAATTTGACTTTATTCTTGCAGATTTAGGGGTTTCTTCCATGCAAATAGATAATCCTGCAAGGGGTTTTTCCTATAAAATAGACGGACCTTTGGACTTACGTATGAATCCACAAAAAGGCAGCAGTGCTGCCCAACGTTTACAAGAAATTACCAAAGAAGAATTTATTGGTATGCTAATCGAAAATTCTGACGAACCCTATGCAGAAGAAATTGCCACTGTTGTTTACAATAAACAAAAGCAAGGCCAACCTATTGATACTACCACTGCATTACGAGAAGCCATAGAAGAAGCCTTATCTTTTTTGCCTGACGATAAAGAAAAAAAGGATAAAATCAAGAAATCCTGCCAACGCACCTTTCAAGCCCTACGAATTGATGTTAACAGTGAATTCGAAGTGCTCTATGCCTTTTTAGAGAAGCTACCAACCGTATTAAAGCCGAATGGTCGTGTAGCCATTCTGACCTTCCATTCAGGAGAGGACCGCTTGGTAAAGAAAGCCTTTAAGCAAGGAAAAAAAGAAGGATTTTACCAGGAAATCAGCAAAGATGTCATTCGACCTTCTGCAGAAGAATGTCGACAAAACGGACGTGCTCGTTCTACTAAAATGCGTTGGGCAATCGCCAGTGACCTTTTATAGTTTAGAAAATACAATTTTTCAACGCACAAGTACATATCCTAATAGAACAAAAGGGACGGTCGCATGAAGACACACATTGCGCAATCTGGTTCGACGTTTACAAAAAACGCTACCTGTTCCTGTGTGTTGTCTTCTACCTGCGACAGCCCCTTTTGTTATATTACTAAATTATTTGACTTCTGCTTGCTCCACCGCTAAACAGATACGAAATGATAACGATTTCCACTTATTCTACATACACTAGACACAACCGATTGCTTTGAATGAAGTATAAAAATGAACCCTTAATCCATATTTTTCAATGCCACATCCATCGGTATTTTCTTTATTCGCATAAAATCCAATACAGACACAAATACATATCCAATTAGCAAATACACTACCGAAAGCACCATAGAAAATGGCTTCATATAAAAGGCAAAATACCCGTCCATCTGCAAAATAAATACCTTAAATATCCATACCATCAGACTATAACCAATTCCAAAGCTGATGATTGAAAATACAACCACTACCATAGCCGTAGGTACAATGTATAAAGCAGCAATTTCACGGTTCTTGAAACCAAGAATTTTAACCAGCGATATGGCATGTTCATTTCGCTCAATAATAATCTTTGCCAAAAGATAAATCAATGCAGCGGAAAGAATAATCAATGCATACTTGAACACATCAACAGCACCACCCATAGAATGGATTAGCTGTACCGTAATTTTTTCAATATCTTCTACCGTAAGGACAGTAGCTATATATTTTTCATCAATATCCTTGATTTCCTTGCGAGAAAAATACCCAGTGAAAGATTCTTGCTCTGTTTCAAATATTTTATGAAAATATTTTTTGTGCATAAAGACAGCAATTCCTCCATCATAGGAAACAAACCCTGTAACGGTAAAATGATAGCTTTTGTTTTCATATTCTTCATGCAAACGAATAGTATCGCCAATCTTTATTCCAAACTTATCCCGATAGGCACTAGATAAATACACACCCTCTGTTTTATCGTCATTTGGCAATTTCATATACTGACTATCATCCACAATTCCATATACTGTCACACCTTCATCGCCACCGCTTCCCATACCAGGTTCCAAAACAGTAGCATTTTTGGGATACATCAATTTTTTCGAGCAGAATGCCTCTGCTGTCTTTTCATTGGTTTTAATGGTATGCCCCTCTTCATCTTGACTCCCCATTAACATATATTGATAATCCGCAAACACCATATTCTTTGCATTTTCACCATAATGCGTTAAGGAATCCGGTAAACCGAATGCAAAACAAAGCATCAATTCAACAAAGATTACACCAAAGACCAGTAGGACATAATTGGGCATATTCTGAAACAAAACCCGCAAACGAAATCTTCGCATAAAAGACCATTTAGGCAAAGGTCTTGCCTTGGTATTTTTTGCTTTTACAAAATCATGACGCAAAAAACGCAAAGGACTAAATTGCAATTTTTTGGTAATCACAAAAAGATTGATAAAAAACATCAACAACAAAGGAATAACCGTCGTCTTCACAAGTGCAATTTTACTCCAAACCGAATAGCAGGTTGGAAGGCTGTAACTATTATAATACAAGTCAACTGCCACATCACGAAATACCGTATACCCAAATATATTCCCCAACAAGGCCCCTATCATCGTAACAATAACTGGCATAGCCATATAATGTACAATCATTTCTCCTTTACTATAACCGGATGCCCGCAAAGTTCCAATAATGGCAGCCTCTTTGTCTATGGTATTACTAATTGTAATGGCAAAAATAAATGCAATCACACCGATTAAAATATAGCACATAATACCTGTACCTGCCGTATCTCCCTCAATATCTGAAGTGGCGAAATTACTTGCCTGTCTCAAATATTCTGGAAGATAATCCTTTACTTCATTCTCTCCAACTAATGACTGGGTAATCAATGCCTTCATAAAATTATCAGAAGCCGTAGCCTTTTCAATCTTCGTAACCGGTTGCTGCTGATATTTAAATGCATAGCTATAATGTACCCTGGAATGCATTTTTGCAAAGGCGTCTGGTGTAACCATGCCAACATCAAAGCCAAAAGCATCAAACATAAAATCAGTATTAGACTCATGCAAGGTAGTATAATTGACATAAGATAATAAGCCTACAATTTCAAATTCTTTTCCGCCAACTAAAATATGATCTCCTATTCCAACTCCAACATTATCTGCATGCATTCGGTCAATGGCAATCTCATTTGTAGATTTGGGTGCACGTCCCTTATTAAAAGAAGCCTGGTCAATCCAAGAATCGCTCTGATAAAGGCGAAGATTGGCATCTTTTTTTCCATCCTGATTATTGTCCTCTTTCTCTTCTCTGTAAAAATGTTCATAAATTTTCACAGCCACAGGTGCAAAATCTGCTTCCTCTAAATGATATTGTTTCTCTATTTTATCCCACTGTTTATCCACTTCTTTTAAGACTTCTTTATGGGCTTTTTCATAGACCCTCGCCTCCGTTTTTTTAAATTGCTTCGAAGTCTTAGCCTGTTTTAACGCTTCTTCCAAGTGTTCCTGTATTGCCTTCTCCACTTGTTGCTGTATCAATTGTTGGTCTGTAATCCCATATGTATGACATTGCTCTGTCACTTCTTCTTTCAATGTCTTTTTTACATTTCTGGTTAATTCTTTTTCCAATTGTTCTGCAACCTTTTGGTCAGCTTTTTCTATGCCCTGATCAATAAAATATTGTCGTAGGTCTGCCTTTTCTCCACTTGCAATAGCTGTAAGCAATTCTTGATCTGCCAACTTTGAAAGTTCAAAACTACCATCTTCAATATGCAGACGATTTCTCCCTTCTTTTACAGCAGAAAGCATGCTATCATGTCCCACATACATGCCAGATACCACGCCAATCATAACTACCATAAAAACGGCGATAACTAAATACTTGCGCCAATCTGCAATGATTTCTTTGGGAATACGTTTAAAAAGAGGATTTTTCATAACACAACCTCCTTACCATTCCAATTCCACTGCTGGAATCTTTGTTTCATTACGCTCATTATGGCGAACCACTCCATCACGCAATCGTACCACATGATCTGCCATAAATCTGATAGCTTCGTTGTGGGTTACCATAATAATTGTACTGCCATATTTCTTATTACATTCTTCAATCAAAGAAAGGATTTCTTTTGACGTTTTATAATCCAAGGCACCTGTAGGCTCATCACACATAAGAATATCCGGATTTTTCACAACCGCTCTTCCAATAGATACTCTCTGCTGTTGCCCACCGGATAATTGATTGGGATATTTGTATTTGTGCTCCTGCAAACCAAGGGTAGTCAATACTTCTTCTACATCCAAAGGATGATCCGATAAATATGCCCCCACCTCAATATTTTCCTTTACATTTAAATTGGGAATTAAATTGTACATTTGAAATACATAACCTAAGTGCTTGCGTCTGTATATGGTCAATTGTTTTTCATTCATATCTTCCAATTTATCCCCAGCAATACTGACAAAACCAGAATCGGGCGTGTCTATTCCTCCAATAATGTTTAAAAGGGTAGATTTTCCAGAACCCGAAGGACCCAATAATACACAGAATTCCCCTTTTTTAACCGTAAAATTCATACCTCTTAACACTTCTTGTTTTGCCTCTCCATTACCAAAACATTTTTTCAAATCCTTAATTTCTAAAAAATCATTTTGCATAACATTCTCTCCATAAATAATATAATATTGCGTCCTATCAACTATCATTATAATCTGCCATAGCGCATTTTACAAATTTTTTTTCTCTTTGCAAATATTACAATGAGAACAGTTTCCTCCGCAACACGAATTACCATTTTTTTTATCCTGTACTAATTTTCGCATAATACCATAAACAATAAGGAGCAGCAAAATCAAAACAACAATCGTACCCAAATTATTTAACATCCAATGCATATCTTACCTCCTTGTAGTTTAATGTTCTCTCGGAGTCTTTTTATATTTTCTAACCTGTTTTCATTTTAGTTAGCAGAGTCTAATTTGTCAAGTCAATCATTTTATAACATCCATCTGTGCCTTTCTTCTTTTCTCAGAATATCATATAGCAACAGATGGATGTTTTTTCACTTACATAGATTGTTCTATTAGAAGGGTGACATGTAGTTTTACACAGATACTGTCATATCGTAAATATTGCTACCAGATTGATATGCTCTTTGGTAAATTTCTCTGCACTCTTTTATTTTATTAAAAAAATGTAATGCATTATGAACATCATAGTATACCTTCCATTCACCACAAGCAATCGCACCTTTTCCTTTCTTTTCAATAAACGCTTTTACATCTCTTAATGGGTATCCCAGAAATACACCAATTTCATGAGGAAAGCAGCCATTTTGTTTTAACCGTTGTTTTAAGATTTGCAAACAGACATAGAAGAGTTTTTCTTGCAAAACTCTAGCGCGACCGCGGTATTGCGCAGCAATTAACTCCATCTCCGCGGTCTGCGCATCCTCGCGGAGCATTTTTTATGTAATAGGAAATTGCATCGCAATTTCCTATTACATAAAAAAATTATCAGTAGATATGTTTCTTGTAAGCTCACTTGCTAAGAAACATATCAGTCTGATAACATGACCCCTATGAATTTCCTTTTATTTTTGTATTTGCCTGATATATTTTTTTATGATACAATGTAACCAACTTTATAAAACAAAACGGTATGGTAACAGGTATTCATTTTTCAAAAAGAAATTATAAAACACACAAAGGAGGCATACTATGTCCTTACAAGAATCTGGAGAAATGTATCTAGAAACTATTTATGTACTTTCAAAGAATAAAGATATTGTTCGAAGCATTGACGTTGGAGAACATATGGGATACTCCAAACCCTCTGTCAGTCGAGCCATTGGCGTACTCAAAGAAGAAGGACTTGTCAAAAAGGAAGCAAATGGCAATTTGTCTTTGACTGAGGCGGGTAAAATATTAGCACAACGTATTTATGAGCGTCACACATTACTTTCTAAATTATTTATGGATCTAGGAGTAGATGAAAAGACAGCCATTGATGATGCCTGTAGAATCGAACACTATATTAGTGATACCACTTTCGAAGCTATAAAAAAACATGTAAATCAATACCATCCCTCTCGCAAACTGTAATCATAACTTCGTTTTTCTAAAAATTTCGCTCTCCTTTCTGCTAAAGCGTTAGCTACGGCTAACTTTATTTGATTTTTTTGCAGACATAACCATTTTATTTCGTATATGTCTGCTAATCCTGTTTCAGCACTAAGACGTTTCAAAACTTACGTCTATTTTTAATCTGCCATTTCTAACTTCTTTGCCTCTTTGTATTTTTTGAAAAAAATCATGTAGAGCATTCCAACCAACGCTGCAACGGCAAATATCGGTCCAACTACATTTACCTTTCCCATAAAAGCATTTCCAAACTGGGTAATCATAAACGCAATCACATACGCAAATCCACACTGATATCCAATGGCAAACCATGTCCATCTGGAATTGTTCATTTCTCTCTTAATCGCTCCGATTGCAGCAAAACAAGGTGCACACAAAAGATTAAATACTAGGAACGAAAAACCTGTGACACTGGTAAATGCTGTTGCAAGTGCCTGCCATGCAGTCATTTCTCCACCGCCATATAATATTCCCATAGTTCCTACTATATTTTCCTTTGCAACCAATCCTGTAATAGATGCAACTGCAGCCTGCCAGTTTCCCCAGCCAAGAGGTTTAAATATCCATGCAATACAACCGCCAATCTTAGCTAAAATCGAAAATTCCAGTTCATCTTCTGACAACATTTTAAATCCATCAGAAGTAAATCCAAAGAAAGAAGTAAACCATATTACAATTGTAGAAAGAAGAATAATCGTTCCTGCCTTCTTAATGAAAGACCATCCTCTCTCCCACATAGACCTTAAAACATTTCCAAACGTTGGCATATGATACGGTGGAAGTTCCATTACAAAAGGTGCCGGGTCCCCCGCAAACATTTTTGTTTTCTTAAGCATAATTCCCGAAATAACAATTGCCGCCATGCCGATAAAATATGCCGAAGTAGATACCCATGCCGAACCTCCAAAAATTGCTCCTGCCATCATGGCTATAAACGGAACCTTCGCTCCACAAGGAATAAATGTCGTTGTCATGATAGTCATTCGTCTGTCACGCTCATTTTCGATAGTACGGCTTGCCATAACTCCCGGCACACCACACCCTACACCAACTAACATCGGAATAAAGGATTTACCGGAAAGTCCAAATTTTCGAAATACACGGTCTAAAACAAATGCAATTCTAGACATATAACCGCAAGCCTCAAGAAATGCTAACATAAGGAATAATACCAACATCTGAGGAACAAAACCAAGTACTGCACCGACGCCGGCAACAATTCCGTCAAGTATCAGTCCTTTGAGCCAATCTGCCGTACCTACGGCATCAAGTCCCGACTCCACCAAAGAAGGAATTCCCGGAATCCACGTACCGTAGTCTGCCGGATCTGGTTCATCTCCAATTTCATTTACCGTTTCCAACGCTTCCTCGTACTCTTCAATCGTCGCTGTTTCTTCACTGATTTCCAGTGTTTCCTCATCTTCCACCGTGTAAGTAAACTCATTTTCGGGAGTAGTCTTATTTTCTTCTACATAAGCATCATATCCTTCCACAATTGCTGATGCATCTGCATATCTTTCTGAAACTTCTCCATAATCACCGTCCATGGCAAACAGATGGAATCCGTCACCAAACAATCCGTCATTTGCCCAGTCAGTAGCTGGTGCTCCCACACCTACCATAGCAATCCAGTAAACGAAAAACATGATTGCCGCAAAAATCGGAAGTCCAAGAAAACGATTGGTCACAATCTTATCGATTTTGTCCGAAGTAGTGAGTGCTCCGGCATTTTTCTTCTTATAGCAGGATTTTAAAATTTCTGCAATATAAATATATCGTTCATTGGTAATAATGCTCTCAGAATCATCATCCAATTCCTCCTCCGCTGCTACAATATCCTGTTCGATATGAGAAAGTACTTCTTCCGAAAGTCTCATCGTCTCTTTCACTTTGTCATCTCTTTCAAATATCTTTATCGCATACCATCTTTGCTGTTCCTCCGGCATATGATGTACAACCGCCTCTTCGATATGAGCAATGGCATGCTCTACCGGTCCTGAAAATGTATGTTGTGGAACTGTCTTTCCGTTTTTTGCCATTTTAATTGCTTCTTCTGCAGCTTCCGTAATACCTTCAACTTTTAAAGCTGAAATTTCAACAACTTTACAGCCAAGATGTCTTGACAATTCCTCCACATGAATTTTGTCACCATTTTTCTTTACGATATCCATCATATTTATGGCGACTACCACCGGAATTCCCAGTTCCACCAGCTGGGTAGTAAGATATAAATTTCGCTCCAGATTAGTACCATCAATAATGTTCAAAATCACATCCGGACGTTCCGAAATCAGATAATTTCTTGCCACTACTTCTTCCAAAGTATAAGGAGACAAAGAATAAATACCCGGAAGGTCTGTAACAATCACTCCATCATGTTTTTTTAATTTCCCTTCTTTCTTTTCTACTGTTACTCCCGGCCAGTTTCCAACAAACTGATTCGAACCGGTAAGAGCATTGAACAATGTAGTTTTTCCACAATTGGGATTTCCCGCAAGTGCTATTCGTAAATTCATTTTTACGCTTCCTTTCCGCTTTTTTTATAAATATTCTCTCATAAACCTTTTTATCCAAATAATTCGAGAGAAAATATATCTATTACTACTTAACTTCAATCATTTCTGCATCTGCTTTTCGAAGTGATAATTCGTAATTTCTTACTGTCACTTCTATAGGATCACCTAAGGGTGCCACCTTCCGCACAAATACTTCCGTATTTTTTGTAATTCCCATATCCATAATTCTTCTTTTAATGGCACCTTCTCCATGAAGTCTGGCAACAATAGCAGTTTCACCAATTTTTACATCTCTCAACGTCTTCATAACAATTTTCTCCTATCATAAATTTATAAAATGTTCCTTACTAAAACAACTAAACCTGAATTATTCATAGCGTAGTGTCTGAATTAAAAACTGTGCCACAAAGCTAAAAAAATCATCTGTGAAGCTTAATATCATTCCCGTGTTCCTAAAAAAGGGTGCAAAATCCCTAAGGAACCTATTTATTGGAAGTTATTAAGGTGTCAAGGTGCGTTAATAGTTGCTATTCTAGCTGCACATTTAGGTTGCTTATGTTTGAAAGAGTCTCATAAAACTCATTCTTATAAGGGCAACTGCTACACAGCTTGAACGTTGTATATCTTGCTGAACGAATTACTTTTGCAGCAATCTTCAGCAGTTTTAAACGGACGGTATCTATACGCTGTTTGCGCATATTTGCAGATAACACCAATCGTCTAAACCAATTGAATATGTTATAAGCCAGTTCATGTATATGAAGTCTGTTTGCATTCACAAGTCTTGAATGACTACTCACTGACGCAAAATCAAAACCGGATTTGCTCTCTTTGATAAAATTCTCCATCAGACCTCTCTTGCAGTAAAATTTGATGAGATATTCAGGTGATGCATCCATGTTAGTGACAATAAATGTGTACAGATATGTCAACTGATTTTCTGGTTTTTCAATTTTACAGACAACACGTCTTTCATAAGGCCATGAGCCTGCTTGATACATGAATTCGCCATAAACCACAGCATAATCAACCTTGTTTTCCTTAGTGATTTCATCGAGCTCATCTATCAGATACGATGCCTTTTCGCGAAGATTGTTGTTTTCCTTAAGTCTGATAACATAGCTAGTGCCATTTTCTTCGCATTGTTTGTAAAGGTCTGGTGTAGCAAAACCGCTATCGCCACGAAGCAGGAGCTTGATGGATGGATAATCTTCTAAATATTCATCTAGGATTGGTTGAAGGAACTCAACAACACCGGAGCATGAATACTTAGTTCCGTCTCGCAGTTGAATTTTGATTAAATCACCTGTAATGCCATCATAGCAAACAAGAGGATGATAGCCATTACTCTGATAATGGAAATTGAAAGCTCTTCCCTCCTGCTTACCATAAGCTTCTAGAAGAGTGGAATCTAAATCCAAAATAATGGCCTCTGGCATCTGAATACTGTAGATTTTCCTTCTAAGAGCTCTAGCAATTGAAAGAAATTGATTCAACGTATCCTCATCCATTCGATTATGAAATCTTGAAATTGTTGGCTGTGATGCTAATGCAACTTTGTTAAGCAAAGCTTTAAATACAGGATCATTTGTAAGTTCGTCTGAAGCATCGTCTTCAAAGTAACCAGCAATGATCATATATATCATCTGAAGGAGATTTTCCTTGTCAGTGTGATATCTGAATAATGCAGAATCGTTGGTCTTAAATGAACGACTAAAAAGTTTATCAATGCCAAGTTTGCTTACGAATTCTTTGATAAGAAGTAAGCCTGCATCGGAGGATAAATCGCCTCCATCGAAATTAATTTTAATTTGTCTATTGCTTTCTAATGATAAGGGGTTTAAAATATTCATAAAGGGCTCCTTTGTTAGTATGATTGTTGGCTTGAACACCTTAATTATACCATATTGGGATGCTCTTTTT
>JAFORL010000020.1 GCA_017393285.1 Lachnospiraceae bacterium | reverse complement strand
TTTAAGTAAAAGATGATTATTTACAAAGGATAATGATAGAAGAAAGAGGAAAAGAAACGTGTTTCTTTTCCTCTTTTTATTTTGGAATTTGCAAATTGCCATGCAATTGTCTTCTTACCTATGGGCTTGTGAGGGAACGGAATGGGTTCTTGCTAAAAAAAAATAATTATGGTATAATGAGTATTATATATGGATTGGTTCGCTAAATGGTGAGAAACATACAATGTGGAAAATCATAGGGAAGCATTCATAAAAGATTAAGATTGGACACATGAAGGAGGAGACATCGTGGAACATGTTTCAGAAAATAGCGAAGTAGTTTCGAAAAACTTTATAGAGCAGATGATAGACCAGGACTTGGAAGAAGGTATTTACGATAAGGTTATTACTAGATTTCCACCAGAACCAAACGGATATTTACATATCGGCCATGCAAAGTCTATATTGTTAAATTCTGGTTTGGCAAAAAAATATGGTGGAAAATGGAATTTGCGTTTCGATGATACAAATCCCACAAAGGAAAAGACAGAGTTTGTACAATCTATTATTGAAGATGTGGAGTGGATTACAGGTGAGAAGAAAACAGAAATTTTCTATGCATCTGATTATTTTGAAAAGATGTATGAAGCAGCTGTATATTTGATAAAAAAAGGTAAAGCATTTGTTTGTGAGTTAACACCAGAACAGATGAGAGAGTACAGAGGTACACTGACAGAACCTGGAAAGAACAGTCCATATCGTGATCGAAGTGTAGAAGAAAATTTACAATTATTTTCGGAAATGAGAGATGGAAAATATCCAGATGGATCTATGGTTTTGCGTGCCAAAATAGATATGGCATCGCCAAATATGAATATGAGAGATCCAATTATATATCGTGTGGCAAGAATGCATCATCATCGTACGGGAGATCAATGGTGTGTATATCCTATGTATGATTTTGCACATCCAATTGAAGATGCGATAGAAGGTGTTACCCATTCTATTTGTACATTGGAATTTGAAGATCATAGACCATTGTATGATTGGGTATTGCGTGAGTTAGATTGGGAGAATCCACCTAGACAGATTGAATTTGCAAAATTATATTTGCAAAATGTTATTACCGGAAAGCGCTACATAAAAAAATTAGTAGAAGATAAAATTGTAGATGGTTGGGATGATCCTAGATTGGTTTCTATTGCTGCATTGAGAAGACGTGGGTTTACACCAGAGTCACTTCGTAATTTTATGGAATTGTGTGGTGTGTCTAAGAGTCATGCTACTGTGGATTATGCAATGTTAGAGTATTGTATCCGCGAAGATTTAAAATTAAAAAGAAGTCGAATGATGGCAGTGTTGGATCCAATTAAATTGGTTATTACAAATTATCCGGAAGGACAGATTGAATATTTAGATGTGGTAAACAATCAGGAAAATGAAGCATTGGGAAGTAGAAAGGTTCCATTTGGACGTGAGTTGTATATTGACCGCGAAGACTTTATGATTGAACCACCGAAGAAGTATTTTCGTCTTTATCCAGGTAATGAAGTTCGCTTGATGCATGCGTATTTTGTTACCTGTCAAGAATATATTACAGATGAAACTGGTAAGGTGACAGAAATTCATTGTACCTATGATCCTGAGACAAAATGTGGTACCGGCTTTACTGGTAGAAAAGTAAAGGGAACAATCCATTGGGTAGAGGCAACTACTGCAAAGCAGGCAACAGTTCGTTTATATGAGAATATAGTGGACGAGGAAAAGGGTGTATATGATGAAGAGGGAAATATAAATTTAAATCCTAATTCAGTTCAGGTTTTGGAGCAATGTTGGTTAGAGCCAGCCCTTGCAGATGCAAAAGCATATGACAGTTTTCAGTTTGTAAGACAGGGGTATTTTTGTGTGGATGCAAAAGATAGTACAGAAGAACAGTTGGTGTTTAATAGAATTGTGTCTTTGAAGAGTTCTTATAAGCCAACAAAATAAAAGGGGGATATTATTATGGGTTTATTATCAGGGTTAGAATCGCTAGGGTTAGGTGATTTGAAAGAAAAAGAAGTATTTGAGAAAGAAGCACCTAAAGTAACGGAGAGTGGGACAGTGGTGCCTGTGACAGAAAAAACGGAACTAGATGTTCTTTTTGACAAAACATTTAAGTGTCCTGTGTGCAATAGAGATTTTACCTCTAAAATGATTCGTGCAGGAAAAAATAAACTGTTAAAGCAGGATACAGATTTGCGTGGAATCTATGACACTGCAGATGTGGTAAAATATGATGCTATTTTATGCCCACATTGTGGATTTGCAGCTTTGAATCGTTTCTTTAAACCGCTTCCAACTGCGCAAGAAAAATTAATTCGAGATAAGATTTGTATTAATTTTAAGGGTGTAAAGGCGCCGGAAGGTGAGTATAGCTATGATGACGCTATTTTGCGTTATAAGCTAGCTTTGGCTTGTACCATTGTGAAATGTGGTAAAAATAGTGAGAAGGCTTATGTGTGTTTGAAATTAGCTTGGACATACAGGGGAAAAGCAGAGCATTTACCTGCAGATACAGAGAATCGAGATGCCGTTTTGAAACAGTTGAAGGCAGCAGAGTTGGAATGTTTGCAAAATGCGTATGAAGGATTTAATGCTGCATTTTCAACAGAACCTTTTCCAATGTGTGGAATGGACGAAACTACAGTTATGTATATTTCTGCTGAGGTTGCAAGACGAATTGGTAAGTTAGATGAAGCTGGAAGATTGGCTTCTTCAATTATTACAAGTCGTGTGGCTGGAGAACGAATCAAGGAAAAAGCACGAGAGATTAAAGAACTTGTAAAGAAACAGAAGGAAGCGCAGGCAGGTGCCCAGTAAATCCGATATAAATATTGTTTATGAAAAAAACGTACAAATACTTAATCAAGTTATTTGTACGTTTTTTTGTCGTTGTAAAGGTAATGCAATGCTAGGATTGAGCTAGCCTTTTGAAAGTAAAGTACCTTGTTACTTTTGGAGCAAAGGAACCTGTTAGTTTTTTGGTTCCCACAAAAAAAAGTGGTCTGTCGGTAGTGTTTATGCGCGTAAGTCAAAAGAATAACGAGCAATGCCTGTAGAAGCTTGCTCAGGCGCAATGAAATCCTTTCCAATATCGATTTGCTTGGTTTGGGTATCTACTTTCGTTTGGCATAAAAAACCTTTCTCTAGAAGGGCATCTTCCAATAAAGAGACGTTCTTTTCTATTAGTTTGGCAGAAGTTTCATCTTCAAGGGAGAATGTTGCCTTTAGTGCCTGCCCGTTTAGATGCAAATCAATGTCTAATGGGCCTAATTGTTCCATGTCTAAATGAAAAAGTACGTGAATAGGGTTTTGTTCTTGTTCAAGCTGTTTCTTTCTTGTATATACATATATTTCTCCATGTGTATATTTCTCGTTAATTTGTAAAGGTAACTGCACATAGGAAAAAAATTGGTTTAGGACTTTCATAAAATCAAGCTGATCTTTTGCCTGGTTGATTTGTTCTAATGATTGATTCTGTGCAACTTGTAATAATTGATTGATTTCTTTTTGTGCTTCCATAGAGGAAAGAACTAATTGCTCTAAGTGATCTAAGCGTTGAGATAATTGGTTATAATATTTTAGCACTGCTTGGTCTTCTGATAATTCCGTTGGTGTAAGCGTGTAAGCAGATAAGAAGGCATCTCCAAGTATTTTTTTAAATATTGGGGAGCTAATAACTTGGGCTGCCGGAATATCTTCTGTAAAAGGAAGTACATTTTTGATTGTGCGTAGCAAGGTTAAAGGATGTACTTCTCCAGAAAAAAATTGTTCCTTAACATGTGCATCTATAGGTAACTGCTCAATGCTATCATAAAAAGACATGCGTTCCAAAGAGGAAAGAGACCCACCTATTTCGTGATTTTCTTTTTGTAAAGTAGAAAAAGCTGACGTAAGTTTTTCAACAACTGGTGATTCGAATATTCGTACTCGTAACATAGCATTGTCTTTTTTTTGTGAAAAACGTTCCCAAAGTTGTTGGAAGGGATGGTTCATATGTCGATTGCTAGTATTCTGGATTGAATCATTGGTTGCTTTCGCTTCGGTTGCATTGTCGGTATTTGGATCCATATTTGTATTTTCTGTCAGTATGCTGTTTTTATCAAGCTCGTAGGCTTTTGCATAATCTTTCTGTAAGATATGCATGGTATCTCTTAGGGATACAGTTCCTGTTTCTAGTTGTGCCTGATAGCTTTCTGGTATTTCAAAATTTTCAATGATTCCCTGTAATTCGCTTTGTTCTTCTTCGGATAGTGTGATGAGGGTATCGGGAAGAACTGTTTTGCTGATGGTTTGAATACTTGCTGCATCAACAACATTTCCTAATAATTTTGCAGCTACATGTTGCAATGATGCACTACCATGTGCAGTAACTGTTGTTTGCAAAATGGAGTTGGTCTGTGAAGGGGTAACTTCATTTTCTTGAAAATTGGTAGGGGCTGTTGAATTTTGTGCAGTTGATGGGTCGGTTTCGTTTGCTTCTGCAAATGGAAGATTACTTTTTGCAGCTTCTTCTGAAACGAAAATGCCAGACGATGCATCGTTTGCTACTTGTAAAATTGCATTAGCTTTCTCTTCCAATACTGTGTAAATGGATTGGCTGATTCCTTCCAATCGAGAGGCAACGGCATGGGTATGCTGCTGGTATTGTTCGAATTGTGTTGCGTTTTTTTCAGTGATTGGCATATGTAATTTGTCCATAAAAACCAAAGTGGGAATGGATATACCTTTATGCTGATAAGAAAGTTGCAGTATATGTTGAATGCCTTGTTTATTTATTGGCATCTTGTTTTGCATTAATTCCATTACAATTTCTTTGTTTTTTGGAGTTTTGGGAATGTTTGCTTCTTCTAATGCTTTGTTAATGGTACTATTTGCTAATGCCAAATCTGATTTTGTAATGGCTTCTAACAAAATGTTTTCCTGGGTGGCAGTGAGTACGCGAAAAGCAGCTGTCTCCCCGATAGAAAGCCAGTTTCCGTTTTGTATGGTGGCAGCAACAGTCGTGTTGTTTTCTAAGGTTACAACAATTTCTGTATTGCGTAAATCAGATACTTCACCTTTTAATAACTGTCCTGGATAAAGATTTCGGATTTTCGTGGTAGTACCATAGTTACTTAGGGTATTTGCCTGTTGCACTTGCGGCTTTGCAGGTTGTGCTGGAGCACGGTTTGGAATGGGACGTCTAGGATTACGCCCATTTTGCATTCTGTTTTGATTAATTGGATTACTTGATAAATTCATGAAATATCCCTCTCTTTATATAAATAAAAATAGATAACCTTGGGCATGGCAAATGTTACTAAATTCCCCTGTGTTAACATGCCCTGATTCTGTAAATGTAATATGTTAGTATTCCATAAATATGAAAAGTTAAATGTTAGTTGGAATTATTTTTATTGTTTGTACATTTTCTATGCAACTTGTTCTTGCTCCCGTTGATTATGCTTTTGGTCGCTGGCTGAACGGTTGCTGTTTGGTTATAGTATATCTTATTTTTAGTTGTTTGAAAAGGGGTTGTATGGTATAATGATATGGATTACGTAACCATTTATAGCGGTTGCGTATGCATTGAAGGAGGAATAATTACGTGATAGAACAGAGCAAGATTCGAAATTTTTGTATTGTAGCACATATAGATCATGGAAAGTCTACCTTGGCTGACCGAATTATTGAAAAAACCGGTTTGTTGACAAGTAGAGAAATGCAAGCGCAGGTATTGGATAATATGGAATTGGAGCGAGAGAGAGGCATTACAATTAAGGCGCAGACAGTTCGTATTGTATATAAAGCGAAGGATGGAGAAGAATATATTTTTAATTTGATAGATACACCGGGACATGTGGATTTTAATTATGAGGTGTCTCGTAGCTTGGCAGCTTGTGAAGGGGCTATTTTGATTGTAGATGCAGCGCAGGGAATTGAAGCGCAGACATTGGCAAATTGTTATTTGGCATTGGATCATGACTTGGAAATTTTACCGGTCATTAATAAAATTGATTTGCCAAGTGCAGATCCGGACAGGGTAAAAGCAGAAATCGAAGATGTGATTGGTTTGGATACGGAGGATGCCCCGTTGATTTCGGCAAAAATGGGCTTGAATATCGAAGATGTTTTAGAACAGATTGTGGCGCAAATACCAGCGCCAAGCGGAAAGTTAGAAGAACCTTTGAAAGCCTTGATTTTTGATTCTTTGTATGATGCTTATAAGGGAGTAATTGTCTTTTGTCGTATATTTGATGGACGAATAAGAAAAGGTACGAAAATGCGTATGATTGCAACCGGCGCAGAGGCAGAAGTAGTTGAAGTGGGAACTTTTGGCGCAGGCCAATTTATTCCATGTGAGGAATTAACGGCAGGTATGGTTGGTTATGTGACTGCCAGTTTGAAAAATGTAAAGGATACCCAAGTAGGAGATACGATTACAGATGCGGAAAATCCATGTGTAGAGGCACTGCCTGGTTATAAAAAAGTGAATCCAATGGTATATTGTGGTTTGTATCCTGCAGATGGAGCCAAGTATCCTGACTTACGAGATGCTTTAGAAAAGCTACAATTAAATGATGCCTCCCTACAATTTGAACCAGAAACTTCAATTGCTTTAGGTTTCGGTTTCCGATGTGGATTTTTAGGATTATTACATTTGGAAATTATACAAGAACGCTTGGAAAGAGAATATAATTTAGATATTGTTACTACAGCACCAAGTGTTATTTATTATGTATATAAAACCGATGGAGAAATGGTTGAGATTACAAACCCATCTAATTTGCCAGATCCTTCAGAAATTGATCATATGGAAGAACCAATCGTTTCAGCAGAAATTATGGTTACAACAGAGTTTGTTGGACCAATCATGAATTTATGTCAGGAAAGACGTGGCGTGTATTTAGGAATGGAATATATGGAGACAACCAGGGCATTATTAAAATATGATTTGCCATTGAATGAAATCATATATGATTTCTTTGATGCATTAAAATCACGTTCTAGAGGATATGCTTCTTTTGACTATGAAATGAAGGGATATGTGCCATCTGAATTGGTAAAACTAGATATTTTGGTAAACAAAGAAGAAGTAGATGCCCTTTCCTTTATTGTGCATGCAGACACCTCCTATGAAAGAGGAAGAAGAATGTGTGAAAAGTTAAAAGGAGAAATACCAAGACATTTATTTGAAGTTCCAATACAGGCAGCTATTGGCGGTAAGGTGATTGCTAGAGAAACTGTAAAAGCTATGAGAAAAGATGTTTTGGCAAAATGTTATGGTGGCGATATTTCCCGTAAGAAAAAATTGCTTGAAAAACAAAAAGAAGGTAAAAAGAGAATGCGTCAAGTTGGTAACGTAGAGATTCCACAACAGGCATTTATGAGTGTTTTAAAACTAGATGAGGAATAGAAGGAGTTTGCTATGTTTTTGGGTTATATGTATTATGATTGGATGTTATATTTCCTTTTATATGCAATAATAGGCTGGGTATTGGAAGTAGGCTATGCAGCGTTAAAAACAGGGGCATTTATTAATAGAGGATTTTTAAATGGTCCCTTATGTCCAATCTATGGCTTTGGTGGGACGGTAGTAGTTGCGTTGCTTTATCGATATAAAACCCAATATATTCTAGTATTTATGGGTGCTGTTTTGCTCAGCACGATAATAGAATATCTTACAGGATATTTATTAGAAAAAATCTTTCATGAACATTGGTGGGATTATTCTCAAAATGCTTTTAATTTACATGGATACATCTGTTTGAAATTTTCTGTTTTATGGGGAATTGCTTGTATGCTGGTAGTAGAATTGATCCATCCAGGAATGGAAATTTTTGTGAAAGCGTTGGCTTTACAGGTGAAAATCGTTATTTTGCTTACCGTTTCTGT
The DNA here is from genome assembly GCA_017393285.1 of Lachnospiraceae bacterium. GTDB lineage: Bacteria > Bacillota > Clostridia > Lachnospirales > Lachnospiraceae > CAG-411. Next base: position 3,050 of record JAFORL010000020.1, on the reverse strand, counting down.
GGTTGGCTTGGCAGATATTATTTCAACTGTGACGACAATTGTACATTGGAAAAGAAGGCTTCAATTACTAAAAGAAATGACAGATATCTTACGTGGATTTTCTGATGGAGTTGGAGATTCTATCAGCACTGCTGTATTGAAAGCCATGGATGTAGGAGGAGAATGGAAAGATTTACTGCAGAAGGATGAGCGATATCAAGAAATACTGAATGAGATTGAAGAGCGGAAACAATTGGTAGAGCAATTGCAAAAGAAGGTATTTGCATTAAAAAAAGTGCCGGTATTGTGTAAAGGTAGACTAGAAAGAGCATTCCCTAAATTGATGACCTTGAAAGCAAAAGCTTTTGGTTTGAGATTGGAAGATGTAAGAAAGAATGGATTATGGAATGGAAAGAAAAATAAGTAAACAGCCAATAGGTATTTATATACATGTGCCATTTTGTGTAAGAAAGTGTTATTACTGTGATTTTTTATCTGCTCCAGTGGACGAAAGAACCAAAGAACAGTATGTACAAGCTGTGAAAGAAGAAATATATAGTTATCAAGAAAATCTAAAGGCGTATCAAATACAAACGATTTATTTTGGAGGTGGTACGCCTTCTCTTTTGACTGCTGCCCAGTTACAAGAGATATTGTTTTGTATTTTGGAAGTTGGAGAAATACAAGACCCTTCATCATTGGAAATCACGGTGGAAGTCAATCCCAAGACGATGGATTGTAAGAAATGGAAGGTCTATCGAGAGATGGGTGTCAATCGTATTAGTATGGGCTTACAATCCAGTCATGATGAAGAATTGAAATTATTGGGTAGAGTACACTCCTATGATGATTTTTGTCGTTGCTTTGAGGAGGCAAGGAGTAGTGGATTTCAAAATATTAGTATAGATGTTATGTCTGCATTGCCAAATCAGACCTTAGAACAATATACAGAAACTTTGGAGCGCGTATGTGCCTTGCAACCGGAACATATTTCTTCTTACAGTCTGATTATTGAGGAGGGAACGGCTTTTTGGGAGCAATATGGTCCGGGAAAAAGTCTGGAACAGCAACTGCCGGGAGAGTCCTTAGAACGAGAAATGTATAAAAAGACAAAAACAATATTAGAGGAATATGGGTATAGGCGTTATGAAATTTCTAATTATGCAAAGAAAAATTTTGAATCAAGACATAATACATCCTATTGGATTGGTACATCCTATTTAGGTATTGGATTGGGGGCGGCTTCCTATTTCGACAAATCCAGATATGAGAATACCAGAGATTTAGCAACTTATATCACACATGCTGCAAATAGTGAAAAACGAGTGGTGCATAAAGAAGTATTAACCCGGGAAGATCAAATGTCAGAGTTTATGTTTTTAGGATTGCGCTGCATGAAAGGAATTTCCAGAAAAACATTTGCACAAAAATTTGGGCATGAAGTGGAAGAAGTATATAAAAATGAAATCGCAAGTTTGCTAGAAAAAAAACTTTTATATTGTACAGAAGCTGGTTATGCACTTACGGATTATGGAATTGATGTTAGTAATTATGTCTTTATGCATTTTGTGTAGTATATTTCTGGGTGTGTTGGTTGTACATAAAATGTTTGTAGTGCAAAAGTGTGAAAAAGTGTCTGCAAGAGAATGGATGAGAAATAGATACATCTTGACCCGCAGACAGCCATATTTCCTTTGTAGATTTATGGCATTGTTACGAGCAGCTTGCAGGAATATTGACACAAAAGACGCTGAGACAACATAAGGAAAATGTGGAGGTAATCGTATGAACCGTATTGACGAAGATATCAAAAATAGTGCTTTCTCTAACCTGTATTTATTGTATGGGCAAGAAGACTATTTGCGCGTATTTTATCGGGATAAATTAAAACACGCCTTACTCACAGAAGAAGATCAAATGAATTATGCCTATTTTGAAGGAAAAGAATTGCAGGTGGGAGAGGTGCAGTCCATTGCAAATACGATGCCGTTTTTTAGTGAACATAGAGTGGTCATTGTGGAAAACAGCGGATTACTGAAAACACAAAGTGATATGTCTGAGTTTATTGCTACCATGCCTGACACTACGATTCTGATTTTTGTAGAAGCTGAGATTGATAAGAGAAGTAAATTATATAAAGCCATACAAAAGCAAGGTGTTGTGGTGGAATGTAATGGTTTACAAGAAAATGATTTGAAGAGATGGGTTTATGTCATACTGAAAAAGAATGAGAAAAAAATGACAGAAGCCAATATTATGTACCTAATTGAAAAAGTGGGTGCAGATATGAATAATCTGTTGAATGAATTAGATAAATTGATTGCATACGCAGAAAAGGAAGAAATCATAACGAAAGAGATGATTGATGATATTTGTGTAGCACAAGTGGAAGGAAAAATTTTTCAAATGATTGATGCCATCAGCACAAAAAATCAGGAACAAGCGATGTATTTATACCATGATTTGCTGGCATTAAGAGAAAAACCAATGTCTGTATTGTTTTTGCTGGTAAGACATTTTAATATATTATTACAAGTGAAAGAAATGGTAAGATTAGGTACGCCTAATGGCCAAATTGCATCTACCTGTGGCGTGCCACCTTTTGCTGTAAAAAAATATATTGCACAAAGCAAAAATTTTAAAACTTCGCATATCAAAAAATGCATAGAAAGCTGTATGGACGTGGAATACAACATTAAAACAGGTTTACTTTTGGACCAAATCGGTGTAGAATTATTATTGGTATCGTTTAGTAGTATTACGTGAAAAGATTAAGCTGCATAGTGTGCAAAAAACAATCCTATGCAACGAAGTGAAGGAATAAGATGGAAAGGACAAATATCATGAGAACATTGATTCAAAACGGACATGTATTAAATCCATCCACACAGTTAGATGGGATCATGGATATCGCAATTGAAAATGGAAAGATTGTGGAAATATCCGAGAAAATTGCTGCATCAGACACAGACTTGGTAATTGATGCAAAAAATAAATATGTTATGCCAGGATTTATTGATTTACATGTACATTACAGAGAACCAGGGTTTGAATACAAAGAAACGATTGCA
>JAFORL010000136.1 GCA_017393285.1 Lachnospiraceae bacterium | reverse complement strand
TTTCCATTTTCTAAAATAAAACCTCTTGAAAACCACTCCGGTGCCTTCACATTTTTGTCATACTCGTATGCCAGTTCAAATATTTCTTTCATATGGTTTTTACCGATTGTTGATGCAATAAATTTTCCATCATCTGTTAGCATAGCATTTACATAACCAAGCAGTAATTTTCTATCTGAATCATCAATATGATAAAGCATATGATTCGCCATTATCCGGTGGAACTTTTTAGAATTAATCTCTGATAACTTATTAATGTTTGAGGCATCACAGATATGGTAATGAAATTTTATATTTTTATCAGTATAAAAATCTTTTTCACTAAAATGAATCTGCTTTGCCGAATCTAACATAGCCTTAGAATTATCAACTAAATATATATTGATATTATCCGGCAAAAGATTTCTTTCCCTATACCAAAGCAGTCCATTTCCACAACCAATATCAAGAATACTCATACCTTCCTTAATATCACATTTATCCAACAAATAATCATGCCAATTCACATCAGATGTACTATATTCATGAATATTGATTCTTTTCTCAAGATTATCACTCTTTATATATTGCTTAATTACTTCTTCCCTCTGAGAAGTTAATTTCATTATATCAAGCATCTTATCCCAATTTTTCTCATCTGATAATGACTGCATATCTTCAACTGCTTTTTTTATCTGATTTAGATGAGTTATCTTTAGTTCTATTAATTCCAACTGTTTACCAAGAGATTCCTGAATATTTTCATATTCTAACATCTGTCCAATTTCTTCAAGAGTAAAATCCAAATACTTGAACATAAGAATTCTCTGCAATTTTTCTACACTTCTTCTTGAAAATAATTTGTAACCAGATTCTGTGATTTTATCTGGGGTGAGAAGTCCTTTTTCTACATAAATCCTTATACTCTTATAGGTAATTCCTGCAATTTCAGCCAATTCACCCGTTGTATAAAAAATTTCTTTATCCATTTTTAATGTTCTCCTTAATGATATAATTTAGAAGTTGCAACTTTCCATAAACATACAATAGACCTTGTCCCTAGGGCAAGGTCAAGCATATTTCATATTAAACATAGATAAAGTTTTATTATCTAAATTCCACTACTTCATCAAATTCCTTTCGTGGTCTTTGGTTAGGCACTTCATTAAGAACGCCTAAAGATATCGCACCTACTAACTGTCCTTTTATATCAATAAAATTTACCAATTCATCATATGCGAAGCAAGTATTGGCAATCCATAATGTACCGTATCCTAACTCAGTTGCTGTTAATAATATATTCTGTACTGATGCTCCAATTGATAAGGTGTCGCATATTTCTGTCACTCTATTGTCTGCATCAATTTCGGAATATGGATATAATCCATTTGTATTTTCAATGATAATAAGAATAGGTGCTTCTTTCATTATTCTCAATGTATTAAAAGCATCTGGTAAACCATTCTGTGAATTGGGTAATAACTTATTTCCATCACGCTCTCTTACTAATCCACTTTCCATACATTCTAGCAGTTTATTTTTTTCACTTCCTGCATATACATAGTATTTCCAAGGTTGTCTATTTTTAGCTGACGGTGCTAATATTCCAGCTTTAAGAATAATTTCAATATCAGCTTTATTAACTGCATCCTCTTTGTATTTTCGTATGCTTCTTCTATCACTAATTTCTTTCACAATGCTCCTCCTTAATAAGGAATTTTGCTACAACCAACTCACCATACCATCCCAAAATGCTCCAGCGCATCTCTTATCGCCTTTTCCTTCTCTTCCGGGCACTGTGGTTGTCTGCTATCTTCCGATTTCGGCAAGTTATAATTCTCTCCAACCTCTATTCCACACTTCCTCTTTACCTGTGAAATATACAGATTAGAAACCTTCAACCCATGCTCTTTCAGCACATACTCCTGAATTTCCTTATATGTCGCCTTACTCTCCGCACTCGTCACATCAAGTTCATCCAGTTCCAACTCCACCTCAACATAATCATCCGCTTTTCGTTGGGACAAAAGGGCAACCGTTTCCACATGCACTGTTTGTGGGAACATGTCCACGCATTTTACTCGTTTTACTGCATATCCACATGCTTGGAAGGTTTCCAAATCTCTTGCCAGACTAGTTGGTTTGCAGGAAATGTAAACAATCTGGTTCACGCCGTAATCAATAATTTTTTTCAATGCTTTTGGATGGATTCCATCTCGTGGTGGATCCAGGACTAAGAAGTCTGGTCTTTCCTCGATGGTATCTAACATTTTTAATACGTCTCCTGCGATAAATTCACAGTTGTCAAGCCCATTTAATTTGGCGTTTTCTCTGGCAGCGATGACAGCTTCTTCGACGATTTCTACACCGATGACTTTCTTCGCTGCCGGCGCCATCATCTGTGCGATGGTTCCGGTTCCACTATATAAATCAAATACAACCTTTCCCTTTGCTGCATCGTTTCCATCACTATTCATAAATTCTCTGGCAGTGGTGTATAATACCTCGGCTCCCAAAGAATTGGTCTGGAAAAAGGAGAAGGTGGAAATTTTGAATTTTAGTCCTAATAATTCTTCATAGAAGTAATCCTGCCCGTATAAAATTTCGGTTTCGTCGCTTTGCACCACGTCTGCAAGACTGTCATTTTTTACATGTAGGATACCTACGATTTTCCCTTCCAATGATAAAGAAAGGAGCTGGTCAATTAATGGCTGTAAGGGAACCATTTCCTGTGTGGAAGTTACGATACTGATTAACAGTTCACCGGTTTTTACAGCACGACGCACCAACAAATGACGCAGGTAACCCTGGTGTGTCATACGATGATAGAAGCGGACCTTTCTTTCTGTAAAATACTGCAATACTGTGTCTAGTATGCATCCATAATCCTTGTGGACGATTTGACAGTCTCTGGTTGTGACAATATCATGAAAACTTCCTTTTTTGTGCATACCCAAAGCCAAAGGACCATCCTTATATGCATCTCCAAAAGTAAATTCCATTTTGTTACGATATGCCCATTCGGAAGGACTTCCAATGATACCTTCGAAGGGTAAATTCGGACACACTGCTTCTAAAAGTTTTTTTACCTGTTTTTCTTTTTGGGCAAGTTGTTCTGCGTAAGATAAAGTCTGATAGCTACAGCCACCACAAGTACCAAATCCCTTGCAGGCACCAGGTCGGCTCTCTAATGGAGAAGGTGCTAGTACTTCCAATAAATGTCCTTCATATTTTCCTTTTTTAGCTTTCTTAATGGAAAAACGAACGCGTTGTCCTTCGATGGTGTTTTTTACCATTACCCTGTAGGTTTGGGGTTCTTGTTCTGCCGAATCCTCTGTAATAAAAATGATTCCTTTATTTGGAAAAGCAACGGATGATACCGTTCCTTCGTAAATTTGTCCCTTTTTCATGGTTGATATGTTTCCTTTCTTTTTGTATGTAATATGTAAAAGCACAACTGCAAAGAGGTGCCATTTCCACTCTGCAAACGTTGCAACTTATAGGTACTTATTTTTACGGAAAAGTCTTGCATACAAAGCATTTGACCTTGTTTTTATGCCTTGTATACAAAGCATTTGACCTTGTTTTTATGCCTTGTATACAAAGCATTTGACCTTGTTTTTATGCCTTGTATATAAAGCATTTGACCTTCCTTTTGTAATCGCTACAAAATTTAGTGTAACATATTGCCGGAATAGTTGGCAATAGGCATAGGTTAGAAAAAACAATACATTTGAAAAAGGTGTCGAGAAAGTGAGATAAATTTTTCTTGCAAGTGATGGAAATTTCGATTACAGTATTAGAGTGAGGTTACATAATAATGTAAACTGGTAGGCAAGGCTTTCCTACAAAAAGGAGCGCCTATAGGGTGTGATTTTTGTGAGGCTGGAAGCTACTGGGGTATATGAAAGAGAGATTGATTAATATGACGAAGTATACAGTAAAGAAAGTAAATACACCACTCAAGGGTACGGTTGTGGTACCGGGTTCTAAAAGTATGACCAATCGTGCTTTGTTATTAGCGGCTTTGTCTGAAGAAGAAAGCTATTTGAAGGGTGTGCTATTTAGTGATGATTCCAGACATTTTTTGGATTGTTTGGTAAAACTTGGATATGACTTGGAAGTGAACGAGAAGGAAAAGACAGTTCGCATGCAGGGACATGGAAGAAAAATACCCAATACAAGAGGCACCATAGATGTAGGAAGTGCAGGTACAGCTGCAAGATTTATTACTGCATTTTTGGCCTTATCAGATGGAGAATATGAAATCCAATGTTCCGCCCAGATGGAAAAACGTCCCATGGCAGAATTGTTTCATGTATTGACAAAAATGGGTGCAAAATTCACCTACCTAAAGCAAGAAGGATTTTTGCCGGTTCGGGTAAAGGGAAATGGTGGCCATTGCGAAGATATACAAATGGATATCAGTAAAAGTACGCAATTTTTGAGTGCCATGTTAATGGTGACACCAATCACAGAAAGTGGCATTCGCATTTCTATTACCAGTGAAAAGAAAGAGGGCTCTTACATTACGATTACCAAAAAAATGCTGGAAGGCTTTGGGGTGCAAGTGGAATTTGATGGAAGGGACTATCTTGTGCCTGGAAAACAAAAAATACATGTAGGTGAGTATTATATTGAGCCGGATGTATCTGCAGCCTGTTATTTTTATGGTATGGCAGCCTTGACTGGCGGACAGGTTATTGTGGAAAATGTACATAAAACCTCCATGCAGGGAGATATGAAATTTTTAGAGGTACTATCCCAGATGGGATGCCAGGTGGCAGACACAGAAGAGGGAATTTGTGTAACTGGTGCAGCGAAAGGCAAGTTAAAAGGGGTAGATATCAATATGAATGATTTTTCGGACCAAGCCTTGACTTTGGCAGCATTGGCGCCTTTTGCAGAGGGAGATACCTATATCAGAAATATCGGACATATTCGAGGACAGGAATGTAATCGTATGGCAGCCATTGTCAATGAGTTAAATAAATGTGGTATTTTCTGTGAGGAAATCGGTGATGACATTCACATTGTACCAGGAGAGGTGCAACCGGCAACCATTTCGACCTATGACGATCATCGGGTAGCCATGGCATTTACTTTATTAGGCTTACGTTCCGATGGAATTGAGATTTCAGATCCTTTGTGTTGCAGAAAGACTTTTGAAGACTATTTTACGGTATTGGATTCTTTTTTGGAAGAAAATAGGTAACAGTTCGCCTATTGGCTGAAGCGTCGCGAAAATAGATGTACATAAGGAAAAAAAGTTTTTTAAAATTTGGGGTTAAAATTTTAACAAAGTTGTACGATATGAAATATGCGATTTTATCGTTATTGTGCAAAGAATTTTTTGATAAGGTAATAGGGCGGCTGTAAGTTGCGCTGTTACATAAATTGGCAGAATGGAGAGTATAGACGATGGAAGGAAGCAAGAATAAAACATCGAAACAAGAGACAAAAATAACTGTGGAGAAAAATGCAGACGTAATAGAGAAAATACTAGCTGTAGATGAGACAGCGGGAAAAGAAAAGGTAGAAGGAAAGGTAGAGGGAAAAGCTGTGAGAAAAATTACAAAGAAGAAAAATTCTGACGCAGATCATCAGGAAGAAAGCAAAACTACAAGTAAGAAAAAGACTTCAAAAAAAGCAGGCAGTAAGAAGACAGAAATAGATCAGCAGCCTACAGAAGAAAAAGAGACAGCAGGTAAGAAGAAAACTGCAAAGAAAGCAACCACAGAGAAAGCAACTGCCAAGAAAATAGCAGAGAAGAAAATAACAGAGTTAGAAGAAAATAAAATAGCAGAAGCCAAGGCAGAAGAAAAGGCTAAGGTGGAAGAGACAGCAGCCAAGACAGAGGAAAAGGCCAAAGTGGAAGATACAGCGGCCAAGGCAGAAGAAAAGGCTAAGGTGGAAGAGGCAGCAGCCAAGGTAGAAGAAAAGGCTAAGGTGGAAGAGGCAGCGGCCAAGAAGGAAAGCAAAGCTAAGACAGAAGAGAAGGCAGCCAAGAAGGAAAGCAAAGCTGAGACAGAAGAGAAAGCAGCCAAGAAGGAAAGCAAAGCTAAGACGGAAGAGAAGGCAGCCAAGAAGGAAAGCAAAGCTAAGACAGAAGAGAAGGCAGCTAAGAAGGAAGAAAAAGCTAAGATAGAAGAGAAGGCAGCTAAGAAGGAAGAAAAAGCTAAGACGGAAGAGAAGGCAGCCAAGAAGGAAAGCAAAGCTAAGACGGAAGAGAAGGCAGCCAAGAAGGAAAGCAAAGTGAATCCAGAAGAAAATGTAGTGGAGAAACAGGAAGTGGAAGTAGTAAAAGAACCAAGAAGAAGTATTTTATTTGTAGGTTCAGAATGTTTTCCATTTGTAAAGACCGGTGGTTTGGCAGACGTTATGTATGCATTACCTAAGGCGCTATTAAAGCAAAATTGCGATGTGCGTGTCATTCTTCCTAAATATGCATGTATTCCATGGGAGTATCAGGAAAAAATGCAATATATCCATCATTTTTACATGGATTTGTGCAGTGATGGAACTACTTTTTATGTGGGAATTATGCAGTATGAGATGGACGGTGTGATTTATTATTTCATTGACAATGAAGGCATGTTTGGATACGGCAATCCATATACCGATATGTCCAATGATATTCCACGTTTTTGTCTGTTCTCAAAAGCAGTATTGGCAGCCTTGCCGGTGATTGGATTTTATCCGGAAGTAATCCATTGTCATGATTGGCAAACTGCCTTAGTACCTATTTATTTGAGAACCTTGTTCCATGATACAGAAGTAGCCCATCGTGCAGTGAGTGTTATGACAATCCACAATTTGAAGTTTCAAGGTGTGGAAAACATGGGAAGAATTCGTTATTGGAGTGGATTACCTGACCTGGTATTTCACGAAGGCTGCCTAAAAGAAGGTATCGATGGAAATATGTTAAAGGGGGGTATTACCTATTGTAACAAACTTACTACAGTAAGTAATACCTATGCCGGTGAGATTAAGACAGATTTCTTTGGCGAGAATTTAAATGCCCATATTGCTTACCATCATATGAAATTGTGCGGAATTGTAAATGGTATTGATACAGATATGTATAATCCAATGACCGATTCTAGAATTGCAGTGAATTATGACAAGGAAAATGCAATTGCTGCCAAGAAGAAAAATAAGCTGGCATTACAGGCTGAATTAGGATTAGAGCAAAATGAAGATAAGTTTATGATTGCGATTATTTCGCGTTTGACGGATCAAAAGGGTGTAGACTTGATTGACACCATTATGAATCGTATGGTGGATGATTTTACCCAAGTGGTTATATTGGGAACCGGTGAAGATCGTTTTGAACATTCTTTCCGTTATTACGAAGATCATTTCAGAGGACGTGTATGTTCTAATATTATGTATTCAGAGGAACGTGCCCATCGTATTTATGCAGCGGCAGATGCCTTGCTAGTGCCTTCTTTATTTGAGCCATGTGGCTTGACACAGTTGATTGCCATGCGCTATGGTACCATACCGGTCGTTCGTGAAACTGGTGGATTGAAGGATACAGTAGAGCCTTATAATGAATATGAACAAAGAGGAAATGGATTTAGTTTTGATGCCTACGATCCGGAAATGTTACTAAAGATGGTTAATTATGCAAAAACAGTTTATTTCGAAAGAAGAAAAGACTGGGATGAGATGGTGATTCGTGATATGGAAAAGGATGTATCATGGGAGCGCTCAGCCGCACAATATCGTCAAATGTATGATGATTTGAGAAGTTAAAATATAGATAGTTGATACAATACAGCTGGGGCTGCGTGGTAAATGCGTAGCTCTAGCTGTATTTTTATGCAATTGTCTTGATACCAAAAATGTTCCGCAAGAATGGGTACAAATGTGAGAGGAGTGAGTTACAAAAGTATCCAGCACAATTTTGTCGTGTAAAGATTGTTATTCCTTGCTTTACAAGGTGGTGGAAAATATGGTAAGATGTAAGGTGGTATAAAATTTGTTTTATCCTTTGAAAAAAGTGGAATAGCATTTAAAATACAAAGTCAATGAGATGGTTTGCCGGCATAATTGCAGGCAAAATGCACGATTCTGCTTTTTACATAGGAGAAGACGTAGAAAGATGGAGGAATACGTATGGGTAAGATTTTTAAATTCCAACAAGACGTAGATACGGATCAAATTATTGCATCTCAATATTTATTATTTTCAACCATTGATGAGATGAAAACATATACTTTTGAATCCTTAGATCCCAATTTTGCAAAGGAAGTACAGCCTGGAGATTATGTGGTTGCTTCTGAAAATTTTGGATGTGGGTCTTCAAGAGAGCAGGCACCAAGTGTTTTAAAAGCACTGGGAGTTAAGGCTGTCATAGCAAAATCCTTTGCCAGAATTTTTTATCGTAATGCAATTAATATTGGTTTACCGGTAATTGTTTGCAAAGACTTACATAGTTTTGTAGAAACCGGCGATGAGATGGAATTGGATATGAAGGCAGGTATTGTAAAAGTAAAAGGAGAAGAACTTACTTGTACAAAATTGCCAGAATATATGCAAGGAATTTTAGACCAAGGTGGCTTAATTGCTTCGTTGAATAAGGAGGATTAAATTATGGGAATGACAATGGCAGAAAAGATAATCGCAGCGGCAGCCGGGGTGTCGGAAGTAATACCAGGGGATATTCAGACAGTTACCTTGGATCGATTGATGAGTAACGACGGAACGACACATTTGACAATCGATATGTATGAAAAATTGAAGAATCCTAGGATTGCTGATGTAGATAAATTAGTATGGATTGTGGATCATAATGTGCCTTGCGATAGTGTGAAAACGGCAGCCTCACATAAAAAAATGCGTGATTTTGCAAAGGCACATGGTATTACCTTTTATGAAGGTGCAGGTGTGTGTCATCAGCTTATGATGGAAAATCATGTAACTGCCGGTGAATTGATTTTTGGAGCAGATAGCCATACTTGTGCTTATGGAGCGGTAGGTGCTTTTGGTACCGGTGTAGGTTGTACAGATTATTTGTATGCTATGGTAACAGGAAAATCATGGTTATTGGTGCCAGAGACATTACGTTTTAATTTGACTGGAAAACTACCAAAAGGAGTATATGCCAGAGATTTGATTTTGACAATTATTGGTCAGATTGGAGCCAATGGAGCCAACTATATGGCGATGGAATTTGGTGGAGAAGGGTTAAAGACCTTAAATATGAGCGATCGTATTGCCATTTGTAATTTGTGTGTAGAAGCCGGTGCAAAGACTGCTTTGATGGAAGTAGATGATATTACCCTTGATTATTTGAAAGCACATGGCAGAACACCAAAGCATGTATTCAAAAGTGATGCAGATGCTGAGTTTGCAAAAATTTATGATATTAATTTGTCTACCATTCGTCCGATTGTGGCAAAACCGCATTTTGTAGATAGTGTAGTAGAGGCAAAGAAATGTGTTGGAACCCATATTGATGAGGCTTTCCTGGGCTCTTGTAACAATGGTAGAATAGAAGATTTAAGAGCAGGTGCAGAGGTAATCAAAGGGAAAAAAGTACATCCTTTGGTTCGCTTTTTGGTGGTACCGGCAAGTCAGGCAGTGTATCAGCAGGCCTTAGAAGAAGGTTTGTTGCAAATCTTTATGGAAGCGGGAGCCATTGTCATGAATCCAAACTGTAGTGTTTGTTGGGGAAGTTGTCAGGGCGTAATCGGTGAAAATGAAGTATTGATTAGTACCGGAACACGTAACTTCAAAGGTAGAGCAGGACATAAGGATTCTTTTGTATATTTAGCATCAGCAGCAACGGTAGCGGCATCTGCCATTAAGGGTGAGATTGCTACCGCAGATATGGTGTAAGAAAGGAAAAAAACATGGAAAAGTTTAGTGGAAAAGTTTGGGTATTGGGTGATGATATTGACACAGATATTATCATTCCTACAGAATATTTAGCTTTGGAGACGGTAAATGATATGGCACCATATGCATTTTCGCCTTTGAGACCGGAATTAGCAGGACAGATTCAGCCGGGAGATATTATCGTGGCAGGCAAGAACTTTGGTTGTGGTTCCTCGAGAGAACAGGCGCCGGAAATTATCAAAGCCTTGGGTGTGAAGTGTGTGATTGCTAAATCATTTGCGAGAATTTTCTTCCGTAATTCCATTAACAATGGATTGCTTTTGATTGAAAATGGAGAATTAGCGGACGTGGCAAAAGAAGGAGATACGGTAGCTGTTTCTCTTAATGAGGCTATTACTTATCAGGGAAAAGAGTATCCAATTGCTGCCTTGCCAGATAATTTGATGGATATTATCAACGCAGGTGGTTTGGTAAAAGCCATGCGTAAGTTAAATGGATTAGATTAGGAGGAACACTATGGGTGCAACAATCATAGAAAAGATTATTAGAAATAATACCGGTAAAGATGTGAAGCCGGGAGATATTGTTACTGTTAATGTAGATCGTGTTATGATTCATGATATTTTCATACCATTTGTGGCTTCTAAATTTGAAGAAATGGGATTTCAAAAATTATGGGATCCGGATAAAGTGGTATTGATTTATGACCATTTGGTACCTGCCAGTCAAGTAGATGATACCAGACATTTTCGTGTGGGAAATGATTTTGTAGAAAAATATGGTATGAAGAATATTCATCGTGCAGATGGTATTTGTCATCAGTTGATGACGGAAGCAGGCTATGTGAAACCGGGCAATATTGTTTTTGGTACAGATAGCCATACGACTACTTACGGATGCGTAGGTGCATTTTCATCAGGAATTGGTTATACAGAAATGGCAAGTATATTGGGTACCGGTACTATGTGGGTGCGTGTGCCAGAGACCATTCGTGTAAATATTACAGGTACATTACCAAAGAATGTAATGGCCAAGGATATTATTCTTCGTTTGATTGGGGATTTAGGAGCTGACGGTGCAACTTATAAAGCCTTAGAATTTGCAGGAGATACAGTGGAAGCTATGTCTGTGGCATCTCGTATGTCTATGTCTAATATGGCCATTGAAGCAGGAGCAAAGTGTGCATTGTTTACACCGGACGAAAAGACAGCAGCCTACTGTGAGATGACTTTGACGGACAAAGAAAAAGATTTGGTAGGAGATGCAGATGCAAGTTATTGTCGTGTCATCAACTACAATGCAGAAGACTTTGTACCAGTTATGGCATGTCCTTCCAATGTGGATCATGTTAAGCCAATTGCAGAAATTGCAGGCAAAGAGATTGACCAGGTATTTATCGGTTCTTGTACCAATGGTAGATTGGAAGATTTGATGGCAGCAGCAGAGGTGTTGAAGGGAAAGAAAGTCGCACCATTTGTGAAACTGATTGTTACACCAGCCAGTAGAAAAATATATCAGCAGGCATTGGAAAATGGAACCATGGCAATCTTGGCGGAAGCGGGAGCTATGATTACACATCCATCTTGTGGTTTGTGTTGTGGTCGTGCCGGCGGTATTTTGACAGATGGAGAAACGGTGGTAGCTACCAACAACCGTAATTTCTTAGGAAGAATGGGAACTTCCAAGGTTGGTATTTACTTGGCTTCTCCAAGAGCAGCAGCAGCTTGTGCTGTGGCTGGTAAGATTGTGGTGCCAGAATAAATTTGAGAGATAAAGGAGAATGAAAAATGGCAAATGGTCAACAAAGTAGATTTGCACAAAGCAAGGAAAAACAAAAAAAACGATATAATAGTAACAAAAACAGCAACAAAGAAAATGATTTTTTATTAATCGTTGGATTTATATTTACGATTCTGCCATTGCTGGTACATGCGAAGAAATATATGGTGTATTTGGATTCGTATGAATGGTTTTCAGCCTTGGATTCCTCGTTAGATATTTTCTTATATTACAAACAGTGGGTTTTTACATTATGCATGTTTAGTATGGTAGTATGTATAGCAGCTAGCTTTTTTAATGGTAAACGACAGTTTAAGTTTCAAAAGATATTTATTCCACTTTTTATATATGGTGGTTTGGCCTTACTATCAACCTTGATTTCTTCTAATCGGAATTTTGGCTTTTCCGGTATCTATGAACAATTTGAAAGTGTATTTTGTTTGTTAGGATATGTGGTAATCGTTTATTATTTATATTTATATATCCAAAATGAAAAGGATGTACATTTTTTAATCAATGCCTTGGCAATCGGTGCTTTGGTGATTGGATTGATTGGTATGTTCCAAGGCTTTAAGTTGGATTTTATGCGTACTGGGTTTGGAAAAAGTTTGATGGCTTCTAATGATTTATCTACAGATGGCATGCAATTTCAGTTTCCATTGGGACGTGCGTTTGTTACTTTAAACAACCCCAATTATGTGGGGGTGTATGCGACTATGGTGATTCCTGTATTTGCAGTCTTATCCGCTTACGCAAAAAACTGGAAAGAGCGTGTATTGTACATAGCTGTTACCGTCAGTTCCATTTTTTCTATGTTTGCAGCCCAGTTTAAAGCTGGTATTGTTTCTTTATTGTTGGTAGGTATTGTTTCTTTGTTTTTTGTGAGAAAGTATATACTGAAAAGATGGTATATTGTGGTCTGTGTAGTTGTTGCGTTAGTAGGTTTGTTCGCAATTGTAGATGAAAAAAATGACCATAATTATTCCAATAGTATTCGTACTGCTTTGACAGTGACAAAATCTATACCTTATGCCTTGACAGGTATGGAAACACAAAAAGATGGTATTACCTTCGATTATTTGGGAGAACATTATACTTTTACAGTGGATACTGCTGCGGATGAGGCAGGTACCCAAACTTATAGCAATTTCAAATTGGTTAAGAAAGACGGAACCGAAGTGAAATGTGTTTGGGGAGAAGATGGCGTACTACGATTTGAGGATCCAAATCTGGCTAATATGTATGTAGCAAACACAACCATCGATTTCTTGGAGAAAAATTCAGAAGATGGACAATTGTATAATGTTTCTGTTGCAGGATTAGATTTTGTTATTGATGGTATAGAATGGAAAGTGGCAAAATATGGAGATGTTTTTAAATACCTAAATTTCTATGGAAAAGCATCTTCTATGAAAAATGCACCTACTATGTTGTTAGGAAATTATGACGAGTTAGCAAGTAAGCGTGGATTTATGTGGGCACGTACCTTGCCATTGTTAAAGAAATATATAGTCTTTGGTTCTGGTGCAGATACCTTTACCTTGGTATATCCACAAAATGATTATGTTGCAATGAAAAATGCAGGATATGAAGGCAATATTATTTCGAAACCACACTGTATGTATTTGCAGGTGGCTGTACAGACAGGTCTAGTATCCCTGCTTGCTATGTTGGTATTTTTAGGTATGTACCTGGTACAGAGTATTTGTTTATATGGAAAATCATTACCAAAGAGTCAATTAGGATGTACTGGCCTTGCTATTTTATTAGGCGTGATTGGTTATTTGGTATCTTGTATTTCCAATGATTCTAGTATTACAGTAGCACCAGTATTCTGGGGATTGATTGGATTGGGGATAACTGTTAATTGCCTGGTGAAAGAGGAAATGGATAGATAAAAATAAGTGGGGAATGAAAAACTTTGCTTCAGTGGGGAGATTTCCCCACTGGGCCTCTGCTTTTGCAGAAGACAACAATCAAGAAACGTTTTATCCATTGTACGAAAAAAGAGAAGGATGTGAAAGCATGAAGGGAACAAAAGAAAAAAATCAACAGTCGCATAAAGGAACCGTTTCCATTCAGGATGATACACTGTTAGAAACACTTTCGTTTATTGGAAAGTCTTTTTTGTGTGTCAGAATTTCTTTATATGCTTATCAAATCAATGATGATTCCTTTCATAAGGAGTATCAATGGATTGCAAAGAAAGAAATACAACAACAACATGCAGAAAAAAATGGTTATGTGAATACCCAAAAGAAAAAAATACATTTTTCTAAAATTCAGGATATGCGTTATTTGAAACATGTGACAGAAGGGGATAGTGAAGTATTACAAAAAAGTCACGTATTTTATCGGTATGTAGTAGAAGAAAAAGAGAAAGTAGTCGGGGTTATTTTAGTAGAAAGACTAACGGAATTTGCAGCGAAAGAAGAAGAAGTGGTATCCCAATTGTTATCTATGTTGGGAAAAGAATATAGTGCAAAAAAAGAATTGGATGAATTACATACGCAAAATGCATTTTTGCAAAATTTGTATGGAAAAATGCAAACGGGTTTGATCCAGTGCGTATTAGAAGGTCAAAAATTATGTATTATTAGTGCCAATGAGGCCAGTTATCAGATTTATGGTTGCACAAAAGAGCAGTATACTGCTATTTATGGGAATAGTTTAGAACGATTTGTATATGTAGAAGATTGGCCATTTGTAAAAGAACAATTAGAAAGTTTACGCTTGGGTGAAGAGATTAAAGAGTATGACCATCGATATATCAATTATTTTGGACAAATGCGCTGGTTACATGTCAATGCATTTAAGATGGTTATGGGAAATAAACAGGAAGTTATTCAGGTTATTATAGCAGACGTAACCAATGCCAAACAGTTGGAAACGGATTTGGAGCATGAAAAAGAGAGATATAGAATTGCGTTGGATAGTTCTTCTGATGTGATTTTTGAATATGATTTGATGAATGATTCGTATTTGACTTATGGATCGTTTTTTGACAGTAGTGTACCAAAAACTACACCTGTATCCAACAATGGATACAAAAGAAAGTTGATGAAGGGAAAAATTTGCGAAGCAGAGTTTATTTCGAGATATGCAGCCTTTTTGGCTGGTGACAATACTGACTCTTTCGAAATGTTGGAAAAATATACAGATAAGGGCAGAGAAAAGGAAATCTGGGTAGCAGTAGAAGGAACACCAATTTACGAGAATGGTATTTTGGTAAAAATGATAGGAAAAAAATCAAATATTAATGATAGAAAACAAAAAGAGAAAGAAGCATTGGAGGTAGTACAGCGAGACTCTTTGACTAAGTTGTATACCAGAAAAGTAGGAGAAGCACTGGTTAAGAAATATTTAGATGAAAAAAGACCAGATGAGATTGGTTCCTTATTGTTAATTGATTTGGACAATTTTCAAACCATCAATGACACCTACGGTTATACTTTTGGTGATGCGATTTTGGAGGAAGTTGCGGAAGTAATCAAAGCGGCTACCAGACAAAATGATATTTCTGTCAGATATGGCGGAGATGAATTCTTGATTTTTATGAAAAATACAGAGCCTGAGCGCACACAGGTGTATGGAAAGCGCATTTATGAAAAAATC
>JAFORL010000135.1 GCA_017393285.1 Lachnospiraceae bacterium | reverse complement strand
ATCACTTGAAAAAAATACAAAAAGACCAAAAAACAACCAAACAACCAAGGGAAAATCAAGGCCGCTTCCACTGTCAGTGAGCCTTTTTCTCCCTCCTCCTGTAACCATTTTATCTTTTTCATACGTTCTCCTTCTATTATCCCTTCTATCATGTCAAGCCTAAAAACCTTTGTTTGTCAAACTTTTTCTTTGTTTATTTCCGCTAACAAACGAACCATAAGTGTAGCATAGTCATAATATCTTGTGCTGAATAGTCAAATTAGGGTACAGCGAATAAAGCATCCTTTATTTTTGCTTTTTTTTGCTTTTTTTTGCTTTTTTTGCTTTATTCAGCTTCCTATATATTATAAATATAGTTAAGGAATTTGCCTGCAAACCGAGAGATGGTATTTCCGGCTGCATGAAAATGTCCTTCCAAATATGTTTCAGAGGGGTAATATACTTTCATACTGCTTTATTTTTTTCTGTACAAAAAACCGAAAGTGATCTGCCCATTGTCTAAATCCAATGTGTTTCCTGCATCGCAGACCTCATATGTTTTTTGTATCAATGCTTTATTTTCAGTATCATATACTTGAAAGAACATTTTCATACAGCCTTCAAAAGCCTGATTAGAATCGTTTTGCTCACAGCAATTTACCATTTTGCGCGCTTGCTTCTTCTCTTACCTAACACAAAATGACTAAAATTAGTGCTTCCCTTACAACCATTTACTATTTTCTCTTATACCGCTTTTTTTACCCTACAGCAAACTAATAAGAGTAACTTTGCTGGCAATTTCCTTCCCAACCTTCTTCTGTACAACCAAACTGATCCATAAAAGGAATGGCAATAAATTTCTTAGGAACCAGGTATTTACATTTCACATTTAAAGCATAGATACAATCCTTAAAAGAAAAATATGCACTCTCATTCTTTTTCATATTTTGTTCTATCAGATCCATGGTACGATAGCTTTTTTCCGGTACAGTTTCAAACAGCATAAAAATGTGCAAAAAGTCTGTATACTGCATTTTTACTACTGCATTTTTCTGTGCCAGTTGTCTTGCTTTGACCTGTATAGTTCCACGACTGATGGTTAACAAATCCTGATACTGTAACATAAAATTGCTACTATTTTTTATCAAAGGTATTTTTTCCCCTTGTAGTAAAGTTGCAATATCCACCAAACTTTCCCCATACGCCCAGGCTGCTAATATGGCAAATTGGGTAATACGCACCAAAGCCTCCAAACCGGTAAAGCCTACAATTGCCACTGCAGTCATATAAGCCTGCTTCATTTTATTTTTATCCGAAAACAAATACGCCATGTTGGTTACTGTACGAATTAGGAGTAACCGATCTACAATTTGTTGCAAGTTCTTTTTGTCCGTATTTTTCCCACACAAAATGTATTCCATTTCATAGTCCAAAGCATGCTCTAAATTTTCCTCTATAACTTCTTCCCCTTGACCTGTATTTTTGGTCAAATTTACAGGGTTCTGTACACTGGTAGAAGCAGATGCAGTCTGATTTTCCTGCCTATTTCCTTGTCTGCTACTCCTATTTTCATTGCCTGCGTTTCCGTTACCAGCTTGCAAATTACCTGTCTGCAACAAACTTGTAGCAGTATTTTGCACTTCCTCTCCAGTAGCTACAAAATTGGTAAAATAATTCTGCACATAACTTTGGTAAAGAATAGTCCCAGTACCATTGTTTAACAAACGCTTCAATCGATTTTCTCCACCAAAAACATCTTTTACGGATTGCAAAAGTCCCTTTGTGTTTTCCCCTGTTACATAACCTCTTGTATTTGCTTCTGCTACAGAAACCTGATTACTTCTATATGCCTGCAGATAATAATCTGCATTTGCAATATGTTTTTTAGAAATCTGCTGCCCCGGAGGTACCACCAAGGATAACATGCCATTCCCCAGTTGTTCTATTTTTTTCACTGGATTCGAAGGGTCTTCCTGTGAAATCCTTCCGTAGGAAAATTTCAAATTTTCCAGCTTATACTCTCTTTTTAATTTTTCAATCAAGCTATGGATCTTATTTTTCTTGTTAATATACTGACTTTTATCTTCTCCTAGCCCTTGTGCAATTTCATTTTTCAATTCTTCCAATACCGCCTGGTTTTGTGTGATTTGTCCCCGCATTCCAATGATGGTTTCTATGGTATTCACATCTTGATCCAAAGCAGTTTTACTTTCTTGTAAATTCTCAAAACTTTGCTCCGTAATTTCTCCTCTTTTTCCTTCCAACATCTGTCCATATTCTCGTATGGTCTGCTTGGCTTCTCCTTTTTTGTTGTCTAAGTTTTGTATGTAATACAAGGCATTATTATTACATACAATTGCCTGATTTACATACGAAAGCAAAGTATTTTGACTCTGATTGACCTCTTGTATTTTTTTTAAAAAGGGATATGGTGTTTCTGCCGGTGGCGGCACTTCCTGTCCTTGCGCCTGTAAACGTTGCATTTCAGCCTCTTGTGCTTCTTTTTTTTCTGCTTCTCTCTCCAGTTCTTCACAAGCATTTTTGATACTTGTTAAGTCTGCTTCTATATCATAATAATGTCTATGGGTTGCCTGCCAAACCTTTCCATTTTCTACACCTACTTTGCTTTGCGTGGCTGCACCCATACATAGTTTTTTTGCAAAGAAAGAACCACAAACCAAATCTCCACTTCTTGTTTTTTTCAATCCTTTACTGGTGTACTCCAAACCTTCCACCGCATGAATGACACGCAATACATCTTTTCCCAATTCCCCTAATTTTTCATTTGCAACCGTGGCTTTCTTAGTCACCTGTGCAGTCACTTCGCAATCCTTCATCAACTGAAAATGCTCTTTTGATTTTAAAATCAAGTTAGCAGTTGCTTCATACTTCATATATTGCAAAACCGCATCATAAAAAATACTACCATCTGCATCTACCGCCCGAACCGCACTATCTACCTTTACTCTTTTTATTTGTGGTGTTACAAGCTGCATACCACATATTTCCTGTGTGCCATCTTGACTTTCCCAGGCTTTCGTACTCATATTTTCATTCAAATATTCCTTTAAATACTTCTCTATTTTTCTTTTTTCATCTGTTCTTGGCAACCCTTGATCCATAAAAAACACATGATAATTATTATATAAGGGACGATAATATTGTGTCATCGTTGCATCCAAACTTGTAGTCAGTGCCCGTTGGGTTTGTAAAGCTGCTACTTTTACCCTTGCCGCCTCCAAACAAGTCAGAATCAAAACAATAATCATAAAAAAAACCAATGCAGCAAATACTGTAATGCTTCCCCGTTCCGTATCTATTTTCTTTTTTAAAATTTTTTTCTTTTTTACATTTATTATCATTTTCATATTCACTTTCATATTTTTTGGGACACAGTAGCTTTCATCCACACAAACTTCACGCCTTTTAGATGCTCGTTTTTGCGAGAAAGCCTTGCATACCAGTTTTCTGACCTTCACTTTGACCTGACAGTCTTTGCTTCGGTCAAAAACTGTGTAGCAGTTGTATGCAGTGTACCAGCCACAAAGGAAAGGTAATTCCTCTGTAGCTGGCAATCTGTAAAATTTTATACCGTACCCGCTTGTGTTTGAATTTTATTTAAAATTGAATTTATGATATTGGTAATTTTCCCTTTAAAAATAATAACCAAGGCAACTAATACCACAATGATTAAGGCAACTTCCACAGAACCCATACCATCTTCTTCTTTCCAAAATGCCTTCACATATTCTTTTACCTGGCATATGCGTTGCAACACACTCCTTCTATTCATTGCTACGTTTCTTTCATTTTTTTTCATTTCTTGTTTCATTTTTTCTTTCCTTTCTTTTTCCTTTTTTATTCTATCGTGTAGTTTTTAACGTCCCTCACCAAGGACAAATGTTTTTGTTCCGTATCTCATTCATAACCAAGAAACAAAGCCTTCTACATGCTGAATTGCTTTGCCAGGGCCTTTTACTATGGAAACAGGTTCTTATGGGTACCATATAAAATACTTTGGTCTCCCACCAAACAATAAGAGAAGCATTTTAACCTTGAAAAGACAGCATTGCCGGCACCATGATAATAATCATAACCAATACTAACATTACCATCATTGGCGCCAATAATTTTGTACCTGCCTCTTCTGCTAACCGTAAAGTCATCTGCTTTCTGGTTTCAAAAGCATCTCTCGCTTCGTACTCCAACAAATGCACCAAGTCCTTGGAACCTTTCCGCAAATTTTGATTCAAGAGGGTAGTAAATTTTAAGTAGGGCATCAACCTCGTCCGTTGTCCAAAATGCACGATTGCCTCACCTTCTGTCACGCCATTTTGCATTTCATTCCAAGCCCAACACCATTCCTCATAGGCATAACGTTTTTTCCCTCCCTGCTTTCTTTTTTTCATATACTGCCTTGCAATACAAGTCCATGCTCCCTGCACAGTCATGCCGGCGTTTAATAGCAAGGTAAACTTATTAACCAATTCCGGATAATCTAAAAGCATTTCCTGATCGTGTGTTTTCAGCTTTTTCTTTAAATCTGATTGAAACCCAAACCATAAAAAGATGGCAGTCACAATTCCCAAACCGATATACATGCTACAATGGTTACTGGTATATTCTTTATAAATTACCGTTTTTCCTGCAATTTTTTTTGGCAATTCCAAGATTTCTTTTTCACTATGTTCCTGAGATACCGCTTCTAAGGTATCTTCTATTGCCTCTTTCCATTCTGCCTGGCTCCCCGCTTCTCTTGGTTGAATTTCCACCGGATAAGATACGCTTTCCATGACTTCCCCATAAGAAAAAGTTGCCTGTAACCCTACAGATATCGGTGCCTCCAAATCTAAATTTTTTATTTTCCCATTTTCATTGATCAGTTGTAGATTGTCTATGTTCCACTCCACAAGAATGGCACTATTGGGAATGTTCTTTACCAATCGTAAGTCTGTCACTACTTTTTGGGGGGACTTATTTTCTCCCAGATACACCTGACTCACATATTTCTTTGCCTTCTCTATTTGTGCTGTAATTTCTTCTTGTTTGTAAACTTTTTCAGGCACTTTCACTGTTATTTCTTCTTTGGAAAAAGTATCTGTTTCTACTTGTAGTGTTACTTCCTGTGTACCGGTTCCCGCTTCCTGCTTTGTAAGCTCCACCTGATTTTTCAAAAAACCAAGGGTATTCTTTTGTAAACTGGAAACCAGACACAAACCCAGACAAGCATAGATAATAAGTAGGATGGTTGCAAGTTTTTGACACCACCACAAAATCTGACAGGTATAAGCATCTTCTTTCCGGTTTAAAGTACTCACCATATCCCTTTCTTCTTTTTGACCTTGTATATATTTTTCCAATGGTGTATGAAAAATAATGAAAAGGCTCAAAGAATAAAACAGATACAGCTTATGCTCTTTGCGTTCTAACTGACTCACAAATGCCTGCTGATAATTTTTTGTCATTCCAAAAACAATGGCCATTGGCAATAATATGCCACCACTGATCCATGTCCACATATCACTCTCTTTCCTTTCTTGGTTACCAATCCATACTTGACCAATAACCTTTCTACTTTGTTATTCATCCATACCCGACCAATAACCTTTCTACTTTCTCTAATATCAAAAGTCTTCTGGCTACTGCGTTGTTACAATCTTATATTTACAATTTTTTTCATAATATAATAGGCAATGATATAGATCACCAACACGACTGTCATAACGAAATAGCCTAATATATTGTGGTATAAAGGACTCAAAAATCCTGGGGAAGACAACCACAGATAACCGATAATCCCTAAAGGCACAATGGCCATCACATTGGCTTCTAACTGTTTTTCCGCAATTGCGGTTTCCATCTCTCTTTGGACTTCTATTCTCTCTCCTGCATTTTTTGCTGTCTGCTGTATGATTTTCATAAGATCACCACCGGTTCTTTTGGCAGTCTGAAAGATTTCTGCAAAATTTTCTACGTCTTCTATCTGGGTACGGTCTGCCAAATCTTGTAATACCTCCTCCACATTGACATTCAATGCCAGCTGCCTTCCAATCCATCGAAACTCTTGAATGATATCTGCATCCGGCGGGTATAACAATTGCAAATCTTTGACAGCCTCATCAAAGGCATTTTCAATGGAATAGCCTGCATTAAGAGAAGCAGAAATACTTAAAATTCCCTGACGAAATTGCTGGTTAAACTCCCATCTTTTCTTTTCTAATTTCTTTTTTTCCTGTATGCGTAACAATACCAAAGACAAAGGAGAAAAGAACACAACCACCCAGAGACTTCTATAAAAAATACAAGCAAATACAGTCGTAATACCCAATCCAATTCCAATCATCTTCCATCGTTCTATTCCATGGGCTCTATATCTGTCATATCGCATTTGATTCCTCCTCTAAAGTAATTCCGGCTTTTTGCAATTTGTCTCGTTGTTGCAGGGCAAATTCTGTTTTTTTGAGTTGTCCGATTACGGTACCATCTGCTGCTTCCCCTTCTTCCACAAACTTGTATAAAGGGCGGATTACAATCTGTCCATCTACCATAGAAAGAACCTCAACAATTTCCATAACCTTTCGTGTTTTATCTCGCAATCGTCCCAAATGCACTACAATTTCAATGGCAGATGCAATCTGTGCCCGTATGGCTGCCAAAGGCATGTCCACCCCACCGGTAAGTACCATGGTTTCCAATCTGCTCAACATATCAGCCGGTGAATTGGCATGACCGGTACTCAAAGAACCATCATGACCGGTGTTCAGCGCTGTCAACATATCTATGGCTGCCGCATCTCTTACTTCTCCTACAATAATTCGATCTGGCCGCATACGCAAAGCGGATTTGATTAAATCACGAATGGTAATGGCATGTTTTCCTTCTACATTGGCATTTCTTGTCTCCAACGTAACCAAATTGGGTATTTGTGTGATTTGTAATTCAGCGGAATCTTCGATGGTAATAATACGTTCATCTTTGGGAATATAATTGGATAATATATTTAGAAAGGTTGTCTTACCCGAACCGGTTCCTCCACTGATAAAAATGTTCATACGTGCTTTCACCAGTTTCTCCAAAAAGGCAGCCACCTCTGGAGAAATAGAGCCGATGGCAAGCAATTCCTCCATGGTCATTGCCTGCTCGGGAAACTTACGAATGGTAACAATTGGGCCATTTAGGGCAACTGGTGGCAATACCACATTGACACGGGAACCATCTGCTAAACGTGTATCTACAATAGGATTTGCCTCATTTACGACTCGGTTTGCTTTTGCCACAATTTGTTGAATAATATCTTCTAATTTTTCTTTCGATTCGAATACTTTTTCCCATTTTCTAATTCGTCCATTTTCCTCAATAAAAATCCCATTGGGACCATTAATCATAATCTCTGTAATGCCTTTGTTCTCTACTAATTCCTGTAAGACATCTAATCGACGTAAACTATTAAAAACATCTTTCTTTAATTGTAATTTTTCCTGTACCGTACAGCCTTGACACATCCCCTCTTGCAGTATTACCACATCTATGGCTTCCTGTATCTCCTCATCTGATGCCTGTTCTGCAAAAGACAGCTGTCCGATTACCTGCTCTTGTATTTTTTTTCTAAGCTGCTCCATCTTCCTGCTCTTTCCATGTAGCTTCTATGGTTTTTCCTATGGCACCATAGCTACATAATTCGATTTGTTCCACTCCATGCTCCAAAGCAGGTAAGCATATTTTTCCTATCTTTTTCTTTAGTTGTTCTGCCTTGGACTTACCCAACCATGCCTCATAAGATATTTCTCTTGCCTTTCCAATACTGGTTTCCCATATCCACTTACAATTTTCTAGTAGCTGATAGGTACATTTACCATAATAGGAAATATCATAAATGATGACATCATAGCTTGTTTCTTCCGTCAAAATATGTATCAACTTTTCCATATCTTCCAAACTACATTCTTCCAAATCGCAAATATGGCGGGCACCTGACAAATAATCGACGCCTGCAACCTGGGTTACTAAGGTAGGTAACTGATTGGCAAGGATATGTTCCCCTTGCAGCGCATAATAAATAGCCTCGGAAATTCCTTTGCTTTCCCCTACTTTTTTCCAAGTATAGCTTTTTTGGACCGGTTCTAAACTAACCACCAAAACTTTTTTCGACGTGCCCAATCTTCCCTGTTCCAGCAAGTATCCCAGTACCATGGCACAAGTGGTTTTCCCGCTTCCACCATAAGGGGAAAACATGGCATACTGTTCACATATTCTGCCTTCTCTGGGTAAATAAAATAATTGTTTGGGTTTTTCCTCTATGAAGATTTCATAGAGTTGCTTAAGAATACTTTCTGCTGATTGAAACTTGTAGATCTGACGTGTAAGTGGTTGCTCCAACATAGGTTGATCTGATAGAACCACAATGCAAGATATCCTGTCTTCCCATTTTTCTCTTTCCAAATTACTAGATAGTAATAAGAGATCTACCTGTTCCCTTTCTAAATGTGCTTCCAAGGTTTCTTCTTTTGTAAATACATATACTTGAAAAAGTATTTCTTTTTTTTCTTTGATATAATTCCAAAAGAGTGAAGCATATTCCTGTTGTTCTTCTAATATTGCTAGTTTTATTTTTTTCAATACTGTATTTTCCTTTCTTGAATACTCCTCCAGTCTTTCAACCAGAAGGACATCTACTAATTATGAAGTATAATAAGAAAACAACTATATGATTTATGGCTATGAATAGCCACAAAACAGGTAAACCATACCTGACTTATATAGATGTTCTTACAAGTTGGTAAACCTGAACTAGCCAGCCACCAGCTAAACTACTACCATAAACCTGCCAAATTCCATATCCTATACACATAGGCAAACAAAAAGGTAAGACTGTTCTATGATCCTGTCTGTCCATGGCATAGGGAAGCAGGGTTCTGGTATAGATGCTGAGAGAAAGATAGCTGGTAAAATGTTTCATTTGCTCTAACCATATATGATGTCTGCACAATTTTATTATGGCAATCACACCTGTCATTGCCATAACAAAAACAGCGTACTCTAACATTTCCTGCCAGCCAAAACAACTGCCCATAGCCATCCATATTTTTGCATCACCTGCACCAAACATACGCAAAATTACAAAAGGTATGACTACCATCCCAGTCAAGGTGAAACCTAAAATCCAATATCCAAAACCTGGCATACCATGTTGTAAAATCTGCCCTATGAGTCCTAGGCCTAACAATTCTAAAATACAAGCATTGGGTATACGATATTCTCTGCAATCAAAAAAAGTTGCAATGATTAATATCACACCTATGGTTGATTTTATAAACATACTTTTTCCTTTCTTCATCGGTTTTTCGTGCCGCACAAACGGAATAATACTATGTAATTTTTTTCTCGTCAATCCCTTTTTTTCAACTTTATAAAAACTTTAGAACCCGCTATTTTACGCTATTTCCTCCCACATTTGGCAAACAGAAAAACCACCTTTCCCTGTGACATAAAATAATAAATTTTTTATAAAAACTAAAAAACCAAAAGTGCTAAATACAAAACAAGAATCCCCGGCACCCCTAACAAGGCAGCGCAAATCAAAGAAAAAGGATTCAAACCAACCAGAACAGGCAATCCCATATAAATACATAAGGTATTTCCTCCATAAATGAAAACGCTTCCCACACTAGCTCTGGTTAACAATTTCCATATATATTTTCCCTTTTTCAAACATAAAATTACCATAAGCATACAAGTCACGCCTATAATATATTTACTTCCCATCTGAAACCACATCTGTGCTCCTCCTTCTAATACGAATCCCTGAACAAAGCAGGCACCCCCACTGCAACTCCCCTATCTCCTAAATTTTGAAGGGCTTGCTCCATGTTCCTGCAAAACTTTAGCAATACTGCAATATTACAAAGAAATACATCTCTGTTTCTCTTTATTCAAAAACGCTAAACACATGCAATCTATTTATTTACCCCTCCTAGAACAAAGAGTTTTGCTTGCAAAACTCTAGCGCGACCGCGGTATTGCGCAGCAATTCACTCCATCTCCGCGGTCTGCGCATCCTCGCGGAGCGTTTTTTATGTAATAGGAAAGGGCATCGCAATTTCCTATTACATAAAAAACAAATCCACACACTTTATTTTATGAAAAAAAAATATTCTTAGAACAAAGATATTTATTTTATTGCTTTCATGCATAATTATAGATATAATAATATAGGATCGTGCTTTCCAAAAAGCAGTTTCAAGAACAAAGAGTTTTGCTTGCAAAACTCTAGCGCGACCGCGGTATTGCGTAGCAATTAACTCCATCTCCGCGGTCTGCGCATCCTCGCGGAGCGTTTTTGTGTAATAGGAAAGGGCATCGCAATTTCCTATTACATAAAAACCGAACCTGTGCAACATTGCCACGAGGCAATTTTAAACAGGAAGCAAAAAATACTATAAAATAAAAGGAAATCAAAAAAATGAAAAAAAAATACTTAAAACCAATGATTGCCAGTATGTTGGCACCCTCATTACTGACAATGACCATGCATTCTGCTTCTTTTCCTATTGTTTCTAGTCAATTGGAAGCACAAAAAGTAAATGCAATGCAAACAACAAATTGTCAATCTACAAAATCTGTTTCTGATCCTGATGCATATGAAGACGGGAGTATTATTGTAGTTTACAAAAACAAAAAATCGGCAAAAGTAAATACTACAATGAAAATCGCCAATCTAAATAAAAAACAGGCAAAAACTACCACTGCCAGCAGTATAGCGCCTGAAATGGTTTGTATGCATTGTGAAACAGAGGATGCTTTAAAAACAACCCTGAAAAATTTAGAAAATGATTCACGCATTGCCTATGTACAGCCGAATTATACCTACCATGTTGCTTCTAGTAGTGTAGATGAAATCAATGAGAATTTTGAGAAAAATCCCGAATACCAAAATCAATGGGCTTATCGGAATCTAGGGAATTTATCCTTTACAGAAGATATTTTCAATCTTACCACCAATAATTTTACCAAAACGGTGGAAATCCAGGCAAAAGAAGATATTGATATCGATTTACCAGAAGCTCTGGCAAACACAACTGCAGATGGAAACCGTCAAACTATTGTTGCCATTGTAGATACCGGTGTTATGTACGACCATGAAGATTTGGAAGGTGGTATGTGGAAAAATCCAGGTGAAATTGCAGATAATGGCATTGATGATGACCATGATGGGTATATCGATGATGTGTATGGTTGGAATTTCTATGATGGATCCAATATATATTACAATGCCGATAGTTCCCTTGAAGATGGCCATGGTACACACAGTGCAGGTACCATTGTAGCTAGAAATAACAACGAAGGAATCGTCGGAATTGCCGCCGATGCAAATGTGCAAGTTATGACTCTCAAAGCATTAGGGGGCGAATACGGTTCAGGCTGTACCGAAGACATTATCAAGGCAATTGAATATGCAGCAGCGCATGGGGCCAATATCATTAATCTAAGTTTAGGCGGCCCATCTGAAGGTGACGTCATAGATCAGGCTTTCAAAAAATCTATTGAAAATCACCCGGATATCATGTTTACCGTTGCAGCGGGCAATGAAGGAAACAATAATGATCTAGTAAAGACCTTTCCTGCCTGTTACGATTGCAGTAATATCGTTTCTGTAGCCAATATTCATTGCGATGGCACTTTAGATTACAGCTCTAATTACGGTAACTCTGTAGATTTAGCAGCACCGGGAGAATTTATTCTCAGTACCAGTACCGGCAATATCTATGAAGACGAAACCGGTCAAGCTACTTCTTATTACGAATATATGGAAGGTACCTCTATGTCTGCACCTATGGTAGCCGGTGCAGCAGCATTATTATACGCTAAATATAGCACCCGCAGTATGAAGGAAATCCAATATGCACTACTGCAATCCGTAAAAAAATTACCTACCTTACAAGGTCGTGTAGCAACCAACGGTAATCTAAACATTGCCAATGCAGTAGCATTGTTAGAAGATCCATCTTTCTCAATGCCAGCCCAGCCTACAGTTAATCCTGATACTAACTTTCGTTCTACGGCTCCTACTATTGGTATGAATGCTCCTACTACGAATAATGGCACGAATCCTTCCACAACACCTTCTACGATTATGCCTGTGACTACTGTGAAACCTATGACTACCGTGAAGCCTGAGACTACCCTTACACCGGCTCCATCCTCAAAACTACTGACCATGTCTATTTCCACAAACAAAACTTGGAAAAAGAGAAGAAAAGTCACATTTTACATCAAAACTAACCAAGACGATTCCATCGTAAATTATCAATTTATCCTATCGCGAAATGGTAAAGTGCTCAAGAAGAAAAGTGGTAAAAGTTCAAAATTCACTTACAATTTCAAAAAGAAAGGCTCCTATACCATAACTGCAAAAGCGAAGAATTCATCGGGTCTTGTTGCCCTGAGAATTAAGACTAAATTATTGCGTTAGTAGTTGGTTTTGAATAAAACACACCTTCATATATTGTGATGATAACAAAGCAGTCATGTCTGTTTACCATGAAAGTGTTTTCAATAGATATGCTTCGTGCAAGCTTGTTTGCTAAGAAGCATATCTATTTTTTTACATTAGAAAACCTAACCTGTATGGTTATGTAGTTCCATAGGTCGGAAGCCGAATACACCTTTCTTACCATACAATCATGTCTTAGAGAACACAAAAAATTCATGTTCCCTTCACAATTTTCCACTTTTTTCACAAGGAAATTCCCATATTTTCGTGAGTTTCCCTCATTGCCCAATTAACAAAAAATGGCTAAAATAAAAGTAAAGAGTTATCCTAAAAACATAGGCATTTTCCAATCAAAAGCTGTGCAATACAAAGGTGATGCCTATAAAGTAAACCGATTCATTTACATGCAAGAAAAGAAGGGATTTCTATGAAAAGAAAAATTGCTATGTTACTTGGCATATGTCTACTTGCAGGCACTATGAACCCTACTGTATGGTCTGGTTCAGCCTATGCCACAGGAGAAATAGAAAAACAAGAAATAAAAAGTTCTGACTATGTAGGTTTGCAATCTGAAGAAAGCGAAACTACTCCAAGCTCGGTTACCGACCCGGATGCTTATGACAATACTTCTGTGATTGTGGTGTACAAAAAAGTAAAGCAAGCAACCGAGGAAAATACTTTGAAAATTGCTGATTTATCCAAAAAGCAAGCCCAAGCGGCTACCGCCAGCAGTGTGATTTCAAACATGGTGGTGCTAACCTTAGATTCAGAAGAAGCATTAGAAACTGCAATTACCAATTTAGATGACAATGCGCAGGTAGCGTATGTGCAACCCAATTATATCTACCATACCACAGCATCTGTAGATGAAGTCATCACAGATTTATCCTCAAATACGAATTACAATAAACAGTGGGCTTATGATAATGATGGCTCCATCAGCTATAGAGAATTAAATGCCTCTAATCGTTACCAAACTGTTTCTGCACAAGCGGGTACGGATATTGGTTTACCAGAGGCCTTAGCAAATATAACAGCTACCGGCAATCGTGAAACCATTGTTGCTATTGTGGATACAGGCATTATGGTTGACCACACTGATTTAGCAGATGCCATATGGGTAAATACAGGAGAAATTGCTGATAATGGCATTGATGATGATGGAGATGGCTATATTGATGATGTACATGGTTGGAATTTTTATGCTGCCACCAGCAGTAGCTCTCGTAGACGTTCTAGCACCAGTAGCAAGGGAAACAACAGCTACTATAACAACAGCAGTAGTACAGAAGATTCCCATGGCACCCATTGCGCAGGCACCATTGCGGCATCCAATAACGACTTGGGTATTGTAGGTATTGCAGCCAATGCCAATGTGAAACTGATGTCTGTGAAGTGTTTAGGTGGTGCAGACGGAGAAGGTACCACAGAAAGTGTTGTAAAAGGCATTCAATATGCCATTGACCACGGTGCAAATATCATTAATCTGAGTTTAGGCGGTGAAGATGATGATTATGCTTTACGGAATATTATTCAAAATAATCCAGACGTCCTGTTTACCATTGCAGCAGGAAACGGTAATTCCCAGGGTATTGCCGTAAATAATGATGAGACACCTATTTATCCTGCTTGTTATACCTTTGACAATGTCTTGTCTGTTGCCAATTTACAATGTGATGGTAACTTACATTATTCTGCCAATTATGGCGCTACAACAGTGCAATTAGCAGCTCCAGGTACTTACATTTACAGCACTAGCACTGGAAATGGCACCTTTGCCAATACAGCCACTTCCTCCTATGAATATATGAGCGGAAGCTCCATGGCTGCACCTATGGTAGCAGGTGCTGTTGCCTTATTATATTCCAAATATGATAATTATAGTATGTCGCAAATACGGACTGCGCTTCTTTCATCTGTAGAACAAAAATCCAATTTACAGGGATATGTATCCAGCGGCGGTATGTTGCAACTGGCCAATACAGTGGCATTGTTAGAAGAAACCAGCCCTGCTCTGCTATCCACTCCTGCAATAGAAGAAACCAGTACACCTGTCAGTTCAGAGACTGCAAGCCCAACCTCCAGCTCGGAAGCAGAAGTAAGCAATGCACCACTGCCTACCCAGACACCAGATTTTGGCACAAGCACAGAGCCTGGCACTACCGACTCCCTGCCAAATTACAACAATACACAGACTGCTACACCAAATGCACAAACTACCGATTCCAACTTGGTAAGTCCTACACCAAACACACAGAACAGCAACTACAACCAGACTAGCCCTACACCAAGTACACAAAACAACAATTACAACCAGACTAGCCCTACACCAAGTACACAGAACAGCAACTACAACCAGACTAGCCCTACACCAAATACACAAAACTATAATAGGGCAAGTCCTACACCAAAAGCGCAGAACAACTACTACAACCCTGCAACGGCAACACCGGTTGTACAAACTGCGCAACCCAATGGTTCTGCAAGCAACAGAGCAAGTTCCATCAGCACCATTGCACCAACTGCTACTGTCAAAGCTACCACAACGCCAACGGTAAGTCCAACCAGTAGCCCGACAACAAACAATTCCACCTTTTCCATCACTTCCATTACCACCAATAAAACCTGGAAAAGAGGAGCAAAAGTAACTTTTCGTGTGCATACTAAAAATACAAGTGGCACTTTACGTTACACCTATATCCTATATAGAAATGGGAAAAAGATAAAGCAAACCAGTAAAAGCACAGCTACATTTACTTATCGCTTTACCAAAAAAGGAAGCTATCGCCTACTTGTAAAAGTAAAAAATCAAGCAGGTGTAACCAAACAGAAAACAAAGAAGAAAAAGCTGACTTAGGAAATCCAAACATTGCAAGGTATTTTCCTATGACACAAAAATAAGGATATAAAACAGCTACGACTTTCTAAAGTCCTTGGCCGATTTATATCCTTATTTTATTTTGTACAAAAGTAAATTGTTCCGCAGGTTTGTTGCTGT
>JAFORL010000019.1 GCA_017393285.1 Lachnospiraceae bacterium | reverse complement strand
TTTTTATGTAATAGGAAATTGCGATGCAATTTCCTATTACATAAAAAACGCTCCGCGAGGATGCGCAGACCGCGGAGATGGAGTTAATTGCTGCGCAATACCGCGGTCGCGCTAGAGTTTTGCAAGCAAAACTCTTTGTTATATAAGAATTGCGAGAGAATATCACAATAGTAAGGAGGAAAAAAGTATGAATGTAACAAAATTTACAAAAAATTCAATCCAAGCCTTAGATGATTGTCAAAAAGTAGCGTATGATTATGGCCATCAGCGAATAGAAGTAGCACATTTATTATATAGTTTATTGCAATTGGAAGATAGTTTGATTGCCAAGCTATTTGAAAAAATGAATATTCAAGTAGAAGTCTTTCAAGCGCAATTAGAAGGCATACTTAAAAAGTATACGAAAGTATCAGGAGGAAATGTATTTATAGGAGATACTTTGAATCAAGTATTGATTTATGCAGAAGATGAAGCAAAGCAAATGGGAGATTCTTATGTATCTGTGGAACATTTGCTGTTGAGTATGTTAAAACGTGGAGATAAAGAAATCAAAGCCTTATTCCAAGGATTTGGCATAGATCGAAACCGTTTTTTGCAAGTGTTATCAGAAGTTCGTGGCAATCAACGGGTAACCAGTGACAATCCGGAGGCAACCTATGATACCTTAGAAAAATATGGTTACGATTTGGTGGAAAAAGCAAGACAGCAGAAATTAGATCCTGTCATTGGAAGAGATAGCGAAATTAGAAATGTGATTCGTATTTTATCCCGAAAAACTAAGAACAATCCGGTTTTAATTGGTGAGCCGGGAGTAGGTAAAACAGCGGCAGTAGAAGGATTGGCACAACGAATTGTACAAGGGGATGTGCCAGACGGTCTCAAGAATAAGAAAATCTTTGCTTTAGATATGGGTGCTTTGGTAGCAGGTGCAAAGTATCGGGGTGAATTTGAAGAACGTCTCAAAGCTGTATTAGAAGAAGTGAGAAACAGCGATGGTGAGATTATTTTATTTATTGATGAATTGCATACGATTGTGGGGGCAGGTAAAACAGAAGGCAGTATGGATGCCGGCAATATGTTGAAACCAATGCTGGCAAGAGGAGAATTGCATTGTATTGGTGCAACCACCTTAAATGAATATCGTATGTATGTGGAAAAAGATCCTGCATTGGAGCGTCGATTCCAGCCTGTTTTGGTATCGGAGCCAACCGTGGAAGATGCCATTTCTATTCTGCGTGGTTTGAAGGATCGATATGAGGTATACCATGGTGTAAAAATTACAGATGGCGCCTTGGTATCGGCAGCTACCTTATCCAACCGCTATATATCTGATCGTTTCTTGCCGGACAAGGCAATCGATTTGGTAGATGAGGCCTGCGCGCTGATTAAGACAGAGTTAGATTCTATGCCAACAGAAATGGACGATATGCGTAGAAAAATTATGCAGTTAGAAATAGAAGAAGATGCCTTAAAGAAGGAAACAGACCGTTTGAGTCAAGAACGTTTAGAAAGTATACAGGAAGAATTGGCAGAATTGCGAGAAGCCTATGCCGGAAAAAAGGCAAAGTGGGATAACGAGAAAGCTGCAGTGGAAAAAGTACAAAAAATCAAGGAAGAATTGGAACAGTTACACAATGCTTATAAAATTGCAGAGAGAAATTACGATACGGCAAAAATGTCTGAATTGCAATATGGTAGCATTCCAGCCTTGGAGAAGGCCTTGCAGGAAGAGGAAAATCGTGTGCAGGGGCGCAATCGAGAGTTGGTACATGATTGTGTCAGCGAAGAAGAGATTGCACGTATCATATCTCGATGGACAGGTATACCAATTGCAAAGTTAAATGAAGGAGAAAGAGAGAAAACCTTGCATTTGGCTGATGAATTGCACAAACGTGTGGTAGGACAGGATCAAGGCGTGGAAAAAGTTTCGGAGGCAATTTTGCGTTCTAAGGCTGGAATCAAGGATCCAACCAAACCAATCGGTTCTTTCCTGTTCTTAGGACCAACCGGTGTAGGAAAAACAGAATTGGCAAAAGCCTTGGCTGAGAGTTTATTCGACGATGAGCAGGCGATGATTCGGATTGATATGAGTGAATACATGGAGAAATATTCCGTATCCAGATTGATTGGTGCAGCGCCGGGTTATGTGGGATATGAGGAAGGTGGACAGTTGACGGAGGCTGTTCGAAGAAAACCATATTCTGTGATTTTATTTGATGAAGTGGAAAAGGCCCACCCGGATGTATTCAACTTGTTGTTACAAGTGCTGGATGATGGACGTATTACGGATTCACAAGGACGTACCATTGATTTTAAAAATACGATTTTGATTTTAACTTCTAATATTGGATCACAATATTTGCTGGAAGGCATTGACACAAATGGTGAAATAAAACCAGAGGCGCAGGCACAGGTGCAAGAACAACTGCGTGGACAATTTAGACCGGAATTTTTGAATCGGTTGGATGAAATTATATTATTTAAACCTTTGTCTAAGGAGAATATTGGTGGCATTATCGATATTTTATTGGCAGATTTAAATAAAAGATTAGTGGATAAGGAATTGACCATTTCCTTAAGTGAGAGTGGTAAAGCCTTGGTTATGGAGCAGGCCTATGATCCTGTATACGGTGCCAGACCTTTGAAGCGATATTTACAAAAACATGTGGAAACGCAAGTGGCAAAATTGATTTTAACAGATCAAGTGTCTATGGGACAGAATATTGTTTTGACAGATGTAGACGGGCAATTGCTTGCACAGGTGTAATCTTAGATGGAGAAGACGCCTTTCTCTAAGGAGAGTATGATAACAAAACTATCTCAGTCGGGGTTACCAGCTCCGACCGAGATGCATGCGACCCAAGGAGGCGCAGAAATTTGCATATACCCTTTCTATTGTTGTTCCCAAACGGTAGGAAGGGTTTTGTGTTTTCTGGATTTGATTTTCTTTTCTTTTGGCCAGTCCAGTAATTCGCCGATGTAGGCAATAGCCCGTTCGTCTGCAATGTTTGCAATGGTTGATACTACATTTTCATTTGCAACATTGGGAATGAAACCGGCTGCCATTGTGCTGTGTCCGCCCCCATCTCCAAAGGTAGATAAGGCATGCCGAATCACCATAGAGGCATCAATATATTTGGAGCTGCTTCTGGCAGAAAATTTTAATCCGTTGTCACGAAAAGTATGACTCAGTACAAAATCTACCTCTCGTAAAGTTAAAATAAAGTCAGATATTTGCCCTAACATCGCTTCGGAACAGTTATTTCCCACATCTACCAGAGCAACATTTTTGTATAAGCGTAAATTTTCAATGGCATAATGATAACTTAATAAGTCTTTTAGTTTTAAATTACAAGAGTCTAATTGTCGTAAAATAGACTGGTCTGACAAGGGGAAGAGTTTGCAGTATACCTGTAAATCTAATTCAGATATGCCTCTGGATAGCATATTGGTGTCCATTTTGATGGCATAGGAAAATGTGGTTGCCATAAGGGGATCCATGGAAATGCCATTTTCATAAAAATAATCTGCGATAATGGTGGCACAGGCACCTACGTCAGGACGAATGTCGTGGAACATATAGTGGGTGGTGTCTTGTATTTTGTGATGATCGATACAGGCAATCACCCGACCAGAGTAGGATTTGACGTTGCTGTTTCCATGTTGACAATCCACCAAAATCGTTTCGTCGTCAGGTCTAAATTCTATACTTTCTGCCGGGGTAATATCCATGTGTAAAAGTTCTATCATCTTGATGGTATTGTATTTGTCGATTTGTCCTTTGTAACAGATAATCGCCTGTTTGCCAAAGTGCTCTAATAATATTTTCAACCCTTGGGCGCTAGCCAAGGCATCCTGGTCCGGATAATTATGGGTTTGAATAAATACAACTTTTTTGGAAATACATTCTAGTAATTGTGATAATTTAGTCATGGATCGTCACCTCTTGTTCAGCATCAGTTTTTTTGTCGTCATACATATATCATAACATATTCTAAAGGAAAATTGGTAGAAAATTTTGTTGTATCCTACTTCCTTGTACCGCAAAATGAGCAGGGCTATCTAAACTGTTACTGTTCGCAAGAAGCAATATTGTATGCAAATTGCTGCCAGCTTGTCAAAATATAGGTATCCATACATCCTTGTACCGCAAAGTGTGCAGGCTAGCCAGACGATTGTTAAGAACACACTTTTATAACAAGTGTGTCCTTGACAGAAAAAAGAGCACCATGCTATACTTTATGGGTGACTCCAAAAGTAAGTGGATAGAGGTATTATTTTACAGGAAGGAAATGGAAAGAATTCCGGACCTGTATCACACATAATTGAACAAAGTAGAAATGAGGTATTTATGGAAGCAGTTAGATTTGAAGAATTAGATTTGATGCCCCAAATTCAAAGAGCAGTAAAGGATATGGGGTTTGAAGAGGCAAGTGCGATTCAGGCAAAAGCCATACCGGTGGTAATGTCAGGAAAGGATATGATTGGACAGGCACAAACCGGAACTGGTAAGACCGCATCCTTCGGTATCCCGTTGCTACAAAAAGTAGATCCTAAAAACAAGCATTTACAAGCAGTTGTATTGTGTCCTACTCGTGAATTAGCAATTCAGGTGGCTGAGGAGATTAGACGACTTGCTAAATTTATGCATGGTGTGAAGGTGTTACCTGTGTATGGAGGACAAGATATCGTAAAGCAGATACGTTCTTTAAAAGCAGGCACACAGGTGGTGATTGGTACACCAGGTCGTGTGATGGATCACATGAGAAGAAAAACTGTAAAGTTAACAGATGTCAACATGATTGTCTTAGATGAAGCAGATGAGATGCTTAACATGGGATTCAGAGATGATATTGAGACCATTTTAAGTGGTATGCCGGAAGAAAGACAAACCGTTCTGTTTTCTGCAACTATGCCACGTCCGATTATGGAAATTGCTAAGAAATTTCAGAAGGACGCAGAGATTGTAAAAGTAGTGAAGAAGCAGTTGACAGTGCCTAAGATTGAACAATATTACTATGAAGTACGTCCGAGAAAGAAAAGCGAAGTACTTTCTCGTTTGTTAGATATTTATTCACCAAAATTATCCGTAGTATTTTGTAATACCAAGCGTACAGTAGATACACTTGTGGAGGATTTGAAGGGTAGAGGTTATTTTGCTGAAGGGCTACATGGAGATATGAAGCAACAACAAAGAGATCGGGTTATGAATCGCTTTAGAAATGGAAAAACAGACATTTTAGTTGCCACAGATGTAGCTGCCAGAGGAATAGATGTAGATGATGTGGAAGCGGTATTTAACTATGATATTCCGCAAGATGATGAGTATTATGTACACAGAATTGGTCGTACTGGTCGTGCCGGACGTACCGGTATTGCCTTCAACTTTGTTGTTGGAAAAGAAGTGTACAAATTGAGAGATATTCAAAGATACTGCAAGACAAAGATTATTGCAAAGAAAATTCCATCTATGGATGATGTGACAGATACAAAAGTGGAGAAGATTTTTGCAAGGTTGCGTGATAAAATTGAGGGTGAAGATTTAAGCCGTATGGTAGATTTTATCGAGGAAAAGGTAAATCAGGAGGAGTATACTTCCATTGATTTGGCAGCAGCTATGTTGGATTTGTTGATGGGTGAAAATAACCAACCGGTGCAGGAAGATACTATGTTTGGCGATACGGGTGCAGAAGAAGGTATGGTTCGTTTATTTATCAATGTTGGTAAGAAACATAAGATTCGCCCGGGAGATATGGTAGGCGCCATTGCAGGAGAAACCGGTATGCCGGGACGCTTGATTGGTAGCATCAATGTGCATGAAGATTATACCTTTGTAGAGGTGCCAAGTGAATATGCTTACCAAGTGTTAGAAGCGATGAAACATGCGAAAATCAAAGGAAAGAGTGTCAATATTGAACCGGCAAATGCAAGATAGTATGTTAACAGGCATTTGTGCAGGTTGTGACAAAAGATTTAAAAAAATAAAATTTTGTTAAAAATGGAGAAAAGCGTGAAGAAGAGGAGAAAATAGTTTCCTCTGCTTGACGCTTTTTTTATTTTTGGGTATACTCAAAATTACGGTAATGCAAGCGTGCAGCTTTTGTAACCATTTAGCGCTTTGGTTTCGCGGTTACTAGGTTTGTTACGTTTTCTTGCAATTCCGGCCCTGTATTTGTGTTTCGTTTGATTGGTTTACACATGCATATGGGGTTTTTTAACAGATGACAGAATAATAGAGTGATACAAAGATGAAATATGAAAAAATATGTAATGACACTTTTAATGTTGGCATGGGGGATTGGATTTTCCTTGCACATTTCTTCTCAAGCAAAGAGTATCGTTTGTTTGAATCAAACTTCCATTTCCATGAAAAAAGGAGAACAGGTACAATTAGCTATCAAGGGTACAAAGAAAAAAATCAACTGGAGTAGTAAACATACTGCCATTGCAAAGGTTAGCACAAAAGGGAAAGTAACGGCAGTCAAAAAAGGAAAAACAGTAATTATTGCAAAATGTGATGGGAAGAAATATCGTTGTAAGGTAAAAGTTGTAGAGGCTGGTAACACGCGCAAGCCGAAAGCGACAGCCAAGCCAAGAGCCACAGCAAAACCGAAAGCGACAGCCAAGCCAAGAGCCACAGCCAAGCCGAGAGCGACAGCCAAGCCAAGAGCCACAGCCAAGCCGAGAGCGACAGCCAAGCCAAGAGCCACAGCCAAGCCGAGAGCCACAGCAAAACCGAGAGCCACAGCCAGTCCGAGAGCCACAGCCAGTCCGAAAGCCACAGCTAGTGCAAGAACTACAGTGGAGCCACAAGCTACAAATCAGTTAGAAAAAACTTCGGAGCCTACGGTTACCGGAACTGTTGATCATCAGGCCGAACAGAATCGTGACAAAGTAGTGGAAAGCGCGGTTCCTTATAAAGAGATGGGAATGGTATGGCAGGAGGAAGGACAGTGGGATTTTCAAGTGACCAAGGTTGAAAAGGGTACTGTAGAGCAGGGAGTGGAAGAAGGAAAACAGTTGGTGCATATTTATTATCAATACACCAATAAAGGCTATGTGGGTAGCAAATATGACTTGAAAATAAATGGTACCCAGTTGCACGTGTTTGATGAACAGGGAAATGCAGGAAGACGTTTTGCTTGCAAAGCAGACTGTACGCCTGTTTCCTGCGCCCAGGGAAATACTTGTGAGGCAATGCTCAGCTATCTGTTACCAAAAGAAGCATCGGCCTGTGTGATTAGGATTGGAATTAGTCGTTCCGATAGTGGCAAAAGTGTAGTGGCGTACTATAAGTGTGATTTGTCATAAGCTGGTGAAATACAATCTATGGAAAAATTTTGTTACGAATTCGCAATCCATTCGAAATCAAAGGTTTTATGTAGCAGGTTAGACAATTATCTTTTATTCTATCTTGATAAAATTTATAAATGCAGATTGGTCTTGTAAAGTGTTTTTGAGTATGATACCATTGTATAGTGAGTGGCTATGAATGCTATGCAGTCATGCCCATGTCAGAAAAACAGAAAAATGAATTATGGAGTTGTATAATGGTTTCATTTTAGGGTGTCTAAGACACCCTAATGTTATCTTTATATAGGAGAAGCTTTTAATCAGATACATGGTAGAAAGGATAGAGAATATGAAGCAATATACCACACAAATGGATGCGGCAAAGCAAGGTTTCTATACAAAAGAGATGGAGATTGTTGCAAAAAAGGAACAGATGGATGTAGAAGAACTGCGCAAACTGGTGGCAGCAGGACGTGTGATTATTCCTTGTAACAAAAAACATACGGCCATTAATCCAAATGGAATTGGTGAGATGCTCAAGACAAAGATTAATGTAAATCTTGGTATTTCCAGAGATTGCGTAGACATGGATATGGAGTTGGCTAAGGTACAAAGTGCAGTGGATTTAGGGGCAGAAGCCATTATGGATTTGAGTTCCTTTGGGGATACCCGTACCTTCCGTAAAAAAATTACCAGTACTTGTAGTGCAATGTTGGGAACAGTGCCTATTTATGATGCTGTGGTATACTATCATAAGGCTTTGAAAGAAATTACTGCAAAGGAATGGCTGGATATCGTTCGTATGCATGCACAAGATGGTGTGGATTTTATGACCATTCATTGTGGCTTGAATCGGGAAACAGCAAAACGTTTTAAGAATAATAAACGTTTGATGAATATTGTTTCACGAGGCGGTTCCATCATATTTGCATGGATGGAAATGACAGGAGAAGAGAATCCTTTTTATCAATATTACGATGAGGTATTGGAGATTTGTCGTGAGTATGATGTAACCATGAGTTTGGGAGATGCCTGTCGTCCGGGTTGTCTGGCAGATGCAACAGATACCGCCCAAATTGAAGAATTGATTGTATTAGGCGAGTTAACCAAGCGTGCTTGGGAAAAAGATGTACAGGTGATGATAGAAGGACCTGGCCATATGCCTTTGAATCAAATAGAAGCCAATATGACCATTCAAAAAACTTTGTGTCATGGTGCACCGTTTTACGTGTTAGGACCTTTGGTGACAGATGTGGCACCAGGGTATGATCATATTACGGCAGCCATTGGTGGTGCCATTGCAGCATCTCATGGCGCAGCATTTTTGTGTTATGTGACACCTGCAGAGCATTTACGTCTGCCAAATTTGGAGGATGTAAAGGAAGGTATCATTGCTTCTAAGATTGCGGCACATGCTGCAGACTTGGCAAAAGGTGTGAAAGGTGCTAGAGAATGGGACGATAAAATGAGTTATGCCAGAAAGAAGCTGGATTGGGAAGGCATGTTTGCATGTGCCATTGATCCGGAAAAGGCTAGGAGATATCGTGCGGAAGCGGCACCAGAAAAGGAAGATACTTGTAGTATGTGTGGAAATTTCTGTGCAGTGAAGAATATGAATCGCATTTTAGATGGAGAAATTGTAAGTATTTTTGATGAATAAAAGCCCAGACCTGTTGGGAAGCATTGTGTAGAGTAGGTGGGTGAGAAGATGGATTGTAAAAAAGTCTTGACCATTGCAGGCAGTGATTGTAGTGGTGGTGCAGGGATGCAGGCGGATTTGAAGACCATGACGGCATTGGGCGTGTATGGTATGAGTGTCATTACTGCATTGACGGCACAAAATACAATGGGTGTGTCGGAAGTGGCACCGGTAGAGCCTGCTTTTGTAAGAAAACAATTGGAAGCAGTATTTTCTGATATTGTACCGGATGCTGTAAAGATTGGTATGCTTGCCAATAGTGAAATTATAGAAGTGATTGCAGATTTTTTGGAAAATTTTCCGCAGGTACCTGTGGTGCTGGATCCGGTTATGGTATCTACCAGTGGTCATTGTTTGTTGGAGCCCATTGCAAAAGAAACTTTGGAAAGAAAATTATTTCCACTGGCTAAGGTGATTACCCCTAATTTACCGGAAGCAGAGGTGTTGCTGGGGCGCAAGATTACGACTTCGCAAGAGATGGAACAGGCAGCGAAAGATTTATTTACAAAATATCATTGTAGTGTATTGGTAAAGGGTGGTCATTGTGAAAGTAAGGCCAGTGATATTTTATACACAGATGAAAAGTTATATGAATTTTCGGGAGAAGTGATGGATAATCCCAATAAACATGGAACGGGTTGTACGTTATCCTCAGCCATTGCCTCTTATTTGGCAAAAGGTCATGACTTGGTTGCCAGTTGTGAATTCGGAAAGCAATATGTAGAACGGGCACTTGCCATGAATTTGGATCTAGGAAAAGGAAAAGGTCCTCTTTGGCATTTGGTTTCTTTGTAAGGTTGCAAATGACGGGCTTGTAGGGAACGCTAGAGAAGTGCAGGCAAAATGTTTTTTTGGAAGGTAGTAAAATGAAAATTGGTTTATTTGACAAAAGTTTAAAACGGAAATTTTATGATGTATTATCTGTGATTAGTTTGATTGTGTCCTTTGTCTTGATTTTTTTTGATATTCCATCCAAGTACAAGGTGCAATCTGGTGGGATTTTTGTGGGTTTGCTGATTGTAATCTATCTTTATATGTGGATTACTGCCAATCGGGCGAAAAAAATGAATATTAAAATCAACAGCTCTAATGTGGAAATCCGAGAAGGCGATATCTTTCAAGAAGATGGGTTAAAAGTGATTGCCTTTGATGAATATTTGGATACAGATGCTTCCAGAATCAAAGGGGTAGTTACGGGACACTCCATCAATGGTCAATACATAAGAAATGTGTGTGAAGATATTTCGGCATTGGATGCCAGAATGGAAGAAAATGCGCATTTGAATCGGCATATTTATGCCATAAGACCGCGAGAATCAGGCATGAAGGAGAAAAGTTTTTTGTTGGGGACGATACATCAAGAGGGAGAGTATTTGCTTATGGCATTTGCCAGACTGGATCGGGATAATCGTTCTTTTCTTTATATGAAAGATTATGCCCGTTGTCTGATTCGCATGTGGAATGAATGTGATATTATTTATCAGGGGGAAGATATCG
Source organism: Lachnospiraceae bacterium (assembly GCA_017393285.1). GTDB lineage: Bacteria > Bacillota > Clostridia > Lachnospirales > Lachnospiraceae > CAG-411. Next base: position 2,363 of record JAFORL010000019.1, on the reverse strand, counting down.
TTCTTCCGCTTTTAGGGGCAGGACTTACCAGATTTAAAAATAATGACAGAATTACCGAACAGGAGCTTTTGGAGTTGATTCTATGGACTTTTAGAACCAGTCATTTTCGGATTGGCGCTTCTGCAAAGTTAAAGATTGTATTAACGAAAGAGACATTAGAACGTATTAATCTGTGTGCCATAGGAGAACAATTTGCAGAATAAGATTATTGAATAGATAATAGAAAAAGCCAGTAGACGTAACAAATCTACTGGCATTTTTAATATGAAAATGTGTTTCGTAGTCAACAGAATGCATGCTTGCAGGCAATTCATTTTCCTATATTACGGTGTCTGCCAAGCAGGCATGTCTGCTTACTTTCCCAATATTATAATTGCGCTAATTTTGTAATGGCATTTTTATTTGCGATACAGATATAGTGTTCTTGGTAATAGGAGAGCATATTATGTTCCATTTGGCATCGGTAGCCTAATTCACATAATGCACTATCTAAATAATACCATTTTTCCTTTGGATAACTCTTGGATGAGAAAACCATATAATACATTGCCTGTTCCGGATCTTTGTACACAGATACAGCCCCCATATCGCTGGTGTTGAAACGTTTACAAACTGTAATCACAGTAGAAAGATTATCAAAACGATAAACCGAGTAGGCTTCCTCTGTTTTCTGTTTTGCTTGTTCTGCCTGACGATATTCTTTCAAAATAGGAGGCTCCAAATAATGACTACGGGTACCATCATTGTTCATGGCAAGCATACCGCCTAATTCATAATCCTCCTCTAAATTGCTGGCTGAGATTTCAGCGGTTTCTTCTGCTATTAAGTGGGTCAATAATTCTTTATCACTTGCAGAAAGTGACATAGGGATATTGCCTAAGTCATCATTCCAATCGTCCTCGTCATCGTCCATCATGTAATCCTGGTCTGCATCTTCGTCAGCAATTTTCGTAATCAATAAAACGAAGGCATTGCCGGATTGCGCTGGGAAGGCTTCTATCATCAAAGGTGAATTTTTTACTTCAAATCCTAATTCTATGGATGCACGCATCATAATTGTTTGAAAAAATTCTTTCGCTTTTGGGGTGCCACGAAGTAAATCGGTTATACTCAAATGTTTTTTTTCCAAATCTTCTTTTTCTAGTGTACAGCGAATCTGTTTGTCGTTTACGCGTTCTAACTTCATATATATCCTCCTTTCTGTCGGATCTCATCTTATCATTTCATTATGCAAATGTTTATTTTGTGTCTTAATCCATCCGTTTTCACTAACCGGTTATATCTTTAAGTATATGGGAGAACAGAACGACTGTCAAGAAAAGCAAAAATTTTGTTATAGGGAACGGCACACACAGTCAGGAAAAGAGAAAAACTGATATACAAAATGGAACATAAACAGTCAGAAAAAGTAAAAAATGATATATACAATGGTATATATACAGTCAGAAATCGTAAAAATATGATATAAATACGGGAGCCGAACATCAGAGTAGAGGCATATGACAAATAACGCTTCCAGTGAGCAGTAAAGGGATTGCAGATCCTTGTGACATAAAATGGCAGGATCCCTGTAGAAAAAAAGCAAGAAATATTGGAGAAAATGCCAATTGCCATATGAAAAAAAGTTTCGTACAATGGGGAAGCGTTGAAACAAGCAAGCGGATATTCCTGCATTTGAAAAGAGAGAAGAGGCAAATGAACAAGGAAACGGGTATGCGAAACTTCCAACCGAATGGTTCTTTGAAATTGTAAACACACATGTTATTTTACTAACATTACAATTTAGGAACGTGCATTGCTTCTGTACAAGGGGCATTGGTCGGTGGGGTCGCGTGGTTGCTTGAAATAGATGGCAAAGTCTGTATTGGTAGATGCTTGTACAAATGCACTGTGGCATATCAAGACAAAGCAAGGTGCTTTTGGACTTGTTTCCAACAGACAGTTAGTAACAGTGATTACAGGATAACCTATAAATTTCCACTTCACACACAGTGTATCCCTACATAAACAGGCTGGTTTGATAGTGGAAGTTGATTTCCGCTTCACACACAGTGTATCTACTGTGGAATGTTGTTACGCTGTTATCGTTACACCAGCGATAACAACAGCCACCCAGGGTACGCACTGCGGAAATGCTGTTATCCGAGAAAATCTATCTTAAAATTCTTACATAAAAAGAATTTGAGAGTATATGAAAAATGAAAGGAGGAATGGCTCACAAGACCATAGGGTCTGGAAAAAATCAAAAAAGTAATCGGTTAAGTTGAAATGAAGGATACACAAATTGGTAACTAGTACAGACATAATCCGCAAAACCAGAACAATAAAGGCATAAGCCGTTGTACCTTCGCATTTGGTTCGCG
>JAFORL010000134.1 GCA_017393285.1 Lachnospiraceae bacterium | reverse complement strand
CATTTTTCCAAACATTTTTTCCAATTGCAGTTACATCATATTCATTCTCACCAATGGTAATGGTATCTGCCACCACAAAAGATTTTTTAGAAGAGACTTTTTTTATCACTGTTGCCGTACTATTTTTCTCACTGGTAACTTTATATTTTAAGCCTCCTACAACTTTGGTAGTTGCACTGGCTCCAGTATTATTTTCACTGGTTTTTGTGTCACTTCCCTGACTTGCAGTTGGGCTATTGCTCGCATTCGGATTTGCACTGGCACTTGTGTTGTTGTTTCCATTTCCTGCTGTATTGCCTGCAGTTCCTCCAGACTGTGGATTCGAAATCTCTGTTCCAGCTTGTGTTCCCACTGGGAAAGAAACCACTTTTTCACAACCTGCATATTGATTGATTCCTTTTATTTTTAGGGTTACTTTTTCATTTGTATCACCGGAAATCTCATAGGTGTAATCCTCTTTGTTTACCAAGATTTGATTTCCATTTCTTACCTGTAGGGATGGCAAGACACCTCTTTGGATCTGATCCAAAGTCGCAACAGCTAAATTGCTGAAATCAATTGGTACAAACTCTACTTGAATACTATGATTGCTGTTAATCTGCGTAAAAGTATAAGAAGAAACATTTCCACAATCTCTGCCATCTACCACTACCTTTGACACCATGTAACCCGGATTTGGCATCATGGCATATACAGTATCCTCGCCACGAACTACGGATTTCTTTCCTAATCTGGAAATGCTGCCACCTGCACCGGCTTGTGCATTTACCTCCACAAGTTCCACCTTCTGATCATTTACCTTTACCTCACCGGTACAGTTTTCAAAAGCCAGGCTTCCCTGATTTTGTTCTACTTCTACTTCATTACCATTTCCTGTTCCTGCAACCATTACATTTGTTTTTTCCCCCAAGGCTGTAGAACACATCTCAATCTGATAATCCTGTCCATTATTCACAATAATACTACAAAGATTCTTTTTCTGTTCTTCAACCAAATCTAAGGTTAACTTTTTTGCCTTTGTCGTTGCTTTGGTGATTCGGTCTGTACCCATGACGGTAACAGCAAATTCTGCAACAGAACCTGTATTTTCAAACACATAACAACCAACTGGAACATAAAGCTTTATATCCTGATCCTTTGCTTGGTCTTCGTCAGAATCACACAGATAGACATCGGAATAATCTGTAATCAACTGTCCATTTTCTACTCTTGCAATCTCGGCTCCCTTGCTGGTAGAAATGGTAAAATCTTTACTATTACATTGAATCAAGTTGGCCTTACTATAATAGTCACTGTTTCTTTTTTCCCAGGCTTGTATCACTGATTCCATGGTATAGAAAGAAATCCAGCTTCCCTCTACGGAAGTACCACATTCCTCTTCTCCATTGATTTTATAAGCCCAGGTTTGGATATTACCGCTGTTATCTAAAGTAATATCAATGGTCTGTTCTTTATTATCATTTGGATCATAAATATAAATCTTTTCCTGATCCATTTTATAAGCAACTACCGCATGACCAGATTTTGCAGAATGTAAGGATAAAATAATTGGCAAACCTTGCTTGTCTGTCACTGCATGGAGTGCTTTTGACAATGCTGTAAAATCATTTACATAAGTATCTTTATCCTCTGCCACTTTACTTTCTCTTTGGGCGATATGGAGTGTCTCAATCAACTGTGTTAAGCTGATTCTGGTGCTGGCATTGATACTATCTGTCTTTACATCTGCATTTTTTTCATAATTAGTGCTAAAATCTTTCAGCTCCACACTATCTCCCTGCATAGCCAATAAAGTCGCACTGGTTACCATACCAAAACAACTGCCACCCCAATCCGGCCAAGAATCGTACATGGCTTTTGCTTTTGCATTCTTTCCGTATAAATATTGGAAGATGGTAACTGGAATACGATATGGATTTGTATAATTAAAAGAACCTCTATAATTTGTAAAATCATAATGTAAGTTATCATAGTTAAAGGTTTGATCTGTGCTAATCCAATGGGCATACAAGGTTAAGTCGTCTCCAGACTGTACCAACATATCTTCTGTAATCAATTGTCCATGTTCTGGTTGGGTATACCATCCCACAAAGGTATACCCATCTCTTTCCGCAGTCGGAAATTGTCCATATGGCGCATCTACTTTGGCATACATTTTAAATTTATCTATCACTTGCCCATTTGGAGAGATCAATCGTCCATTTTGTGTTTCAAAAGATACCTCTATTTTTTTATCTGAAAAACGAGCATATAAAGTAATATCCGAATCCAAATTTACCATTGTGCTATTGATAATTTTTGTTCCTCCATCTGTCGCTGTATACCATCCTGCAAAATCCGCACCTGCCTTACATGCAACTGGAAGTTCCTGGAAGTCACCTTCATTTTTCACAAAAATATAATCCTTCTCGCATAGTCCATCCTGTGCATCCAAAGTTACCTTATATTGTCCTTCCGGTGCTTCTACATGATTAGCTGCTTTCTTTACTCCACTAGAAAAAGCCTTCTTACTGGTGGTAACCTTAGGTAACAACTCATAAGGAATATTATTTTCCTTTGCATAAGTTTCACCTAAAGAGCCTTCATATACTTTTAGCTTAAAGTTTTCACTTACTTCTGCAAAAGCATTCTTTCCGATAAAATCCACTGACTCCGGTATGGTCAATTCTTTTAATCCGGTACAGCCCTTAAAAGCTTCTGCACCAATTACCTTTAATCCTTCCGGCAAGGCTAATTCTTGCAGTGCTGTACATGCAAAGAACGCCAGACCTCCAATCTGCTCCACATGTTGTGGTATCACTATTTTTGACAAATTGGAACATTGTTTAAAACATGCATAACTAATTTCTGTAATATAAGCGGGCAACTGTGCTTCCTGCAATTTTTTACAACCACTAAAACTACAGGCATCTATAAATTTGACAGAATCAGCCAATGTAACTTTTTCCATTTTCTGCATATTATGCAAGCCAGAAACAGATACGATACCATCCTTAATCACAAGTTCTTTTGCTTCGTCTGCACACAGATTATCAACACCAATAATATCACCTGTCTCTTCGTTTGGTAAGGCTAAAACACCAGTACCTTTGGTTGGATCCTTATAAATCTCATCTCTTATTATAACAATACCTTGCAAAAAATGATCTATCACAAAATATTGTTTTTTACTTTTTTCAAATTCCTCAACATCATCATTATATCTCTTGGTTCCGACCAATGCCTCTGTACCTAATTTTTTTACAGAAGAAGGTATGGATACCTGTAACTTATTACAACCAAAAAAGGCTTGAGAGTTAATGGTTGTAACAGAATTTGGAATGGTAAGACTTTCTAGCTCTGTATCTCCCCCAAAGGCATAAGCACCAATTACATCCACGCCATAGGAAAGATTAACCTTTTTTAAACTTTTAATTCCAGACAAAGAAAAGGCACCAATGCATTTCACACCAACTCCCAATGTAATTTCCTGTAATTCATCACATTGTTGAAAAATCCAAAAATCCATACTTTCGCAAGAAGGTATTTCAATCTGTTCTAATCCTATATTTTCAAACGCAAAATTTTCAATCTGTTCTAACCCTTCCTTAGGCATATTGATTTGTTTTAATTTTGGATTATTTACAAATGCAAACGCAGGTATGTTTTTCAAACCATCTTTTAGCGTAACCACAGATAATTCTTTACAGTTTTTAAATGCATTACTTTCCCACACTTCCACACTACTTGGAATAGTAATGGAAGTCAGTCCTGATTGTGCAAAACAATTATAATGCAATTGAAGAAGAGTATCCGGCAATGTAATTTCTTTCAAAGCCCCATCTTCCATAAATGCTTCTGATCCAATTTCCAGCAAGCAATTTGGCAAAACAACCTTTTCTAAGCTACTACAATTGTGGCATACCCCATAAGGAAGCACCTTAATCCCATTACCAAAAACAATCTCTTTTAAGTTTTCACAATTTTCAAATGCATGACTATTGATTTCGGTCACACTATCTGGAAGAACAACTTTTGTCAAACTACTACAGTTTTTAAATGCGTTATATCCAATTTCTTCCAGTCCATTTGCAATTTCTATTTCTTTTAAAGTTTGACAATCTTTAAAAGCTTCCGAATTTATTGATTTCACACTTGACGGAATCACTAATTTTTCTACATGCACATCTTTAAAGGCACCTTGATAAATGGATTTTACGCCATCCGGAATGACTACCTCCGTATCGGAACCATTGTATTTATGCAAATTTTCATCAATAATATAAAAGGCTTCATTTTCCTCTGTTGTTTCTTGTGAAGTTTCCTCTGTTGTTTCTTGTGAAGTTTCCTCTGTTGTTTCTTGTGGCGTTTTCTCTAAGGTTCCCTCTTCTCCTTCTCCTGTTTCTGTCTCCACAGATTTCTCCAAATCTGTTTGATTGTCCTCTCCTAACTGTTGTACATTTTTTTCAATTTCTTTTGTCTGATTCGACTTTTCCGGATGGTTTGTTACTTCTATCTCCACTTCCGTATTGAGACTTGAAGCATTACTTTCCACACTACTTACTACCATACTGGTAGCCAATAATGTAGCCACCATAGTTTTTCTACATTGCTTTTTTTTCATAATATAACTCTCCCATCTTCATCGTTAAAGGTATTCACCCATCGTATAGTATACCTTATTTTCCTTTTTAAAGCAACCATATCTCTAGTGAGATTCCTTTGAAACCCCTCTACGTTCCACAAGTGGAAAACGTTGCATACAAAACAGTCACGTCCGTTTTTTCGTCATTAACAGTATATCATAAAACAATAAAATGATACAAACAAATGACAAATGTTTTTTTCTGACAAGTGGTATTCTCAAATAGAACAAAGAGTTTTGCTTGCAAAACTCTAGCGCGACCGCGGTATTGCGCAGCAATTAACTCCATCTCCGCGGTCTGCGCATCCTCGGGTCGCGTTTTTTATGTAATAGGAAATTGCGATGCAATTTCCTATTACACAAAAAAGGGCTATCGCACCAAAAAACATCATAAAATATAGTTATTTACAAACTCTATACTATATTATATGTCTTGTCTTCTTAATGGGACAACCCCTTTTTCCTATTTCTATATTCCCATAAACCATCTTGTAACAATACAACCAATGGTTTACGCATTACAAAACTTCTTTTAGGTGTAGTCATTTCTGTTGACATTATCAACTTTTTTATTGTACCGTGACAGAAATCTTTTCTGCATGTCCATCTACAGCATATACATAAATCGTAGAGGTTCCTGCTGCTACAGCTTTTATATTTCCCTCCTGATCCACTTTCGCCACATTTCGATCTATTGAAATATAGCGAAATACCGGTGCATGATCATCTGATAAATGCTTTTTCTTTTTATCACTCAGTACAAGTTTTGCTTTGATTTTTTTCTTTTCTCCCACCGCTAACTGATAGGTATTTGTCTGCAAATTGATTTTTTTCACATTGCAGTATTTTTCATTTCCAACCCCAGCCATATGAATAATAATGCCAGAAGCTAATTTTTGATTTTTATTATTGGCATATGCGGTAATACAAACTTTAAATTGCTTTGCCAAGTCCTCCTCTGTTTCCTTGCCAAAAAGGACTTTTCTCGGAACTGTGATTTTTATTTGTTTGCCTGTCATCTTTACTTTAGCTCCCGAAACAACTTTTCCATTTTTATAAAGTTTCTTGTTGCGTAACCACAGGCTATGCTTAAAGGATGTACCACAACGCGCATAAGCAATATTATAAATTCCCGCATTTTCTAATCTTGTCCACGCAATGGTCACCTTTTTCTTGGTTTGTTGACAATCTAACTGAGAGCTTATTGCGATACGCACCAATCTTTCCTCTTCTGGTGTCAATTTGTGATAAGGTATCTGCGTTGCAACTGCTGTTGGTGTAACAACTGCGGTCACTTCCGGTGTTGCGACATTTTCAGTCACAACCGGCACTGCTGTTGGTACCTCCGTTGGCACT
>JAFORL010000133.1 GCA_017393285.1 Lachnospiraceae bacterium | reverse complement strand
GTTTCAAGAAAATGAAGCAGATACAAAGGCACTTTCACCATGGAGTATCACCAGTGCATTTGTGATGGCATTGGAAGCATCAGATGGAAACTCTAAGAAGGAAATGAAAACGCTTTTTGGATTACAGGATGCAAATGAAGAGACACTCAATGCATGGAAAGAGCAATGTAGTGACTATTATAAGCAGCATTATGAGATTGGAAATTTAGAAAGTGAAACATCGGGAGTAGTGAAATCTGACAATCCATCTCCAATACCTGCTGATAGCTATAAACCAAAAACTGCAACCATACGTTTGACAAATTCTATTTGGTGTAATAATAAATTTAGTTGGGATGCAGAATGTCAACGCAAATACTTTGGTGATTTAAAGAATAACTATGGTGTAGAACAAAAAGTTAAAAATTTTGAGGATGTGAATTTTGTAAATGAGATAAACACTTATGTAAGTGAAAATACTAATCAAAAATTACAAAACATGTTTCAACAAGATGACATAAATGCAGATATCAATTCGATTTTATTAAATACGTTATATATAAGAGCAGATTGGGAAAGTGAAATATTCGATAGAACATCTCCAGGTCCTTTTTATGGCGTGAATGGAGAACAAGAAGTATCTATGATGTCTAGTATGGATACACAATTACGATATTTGGAAACAGAGGATGGGTATCAGCTTGTAACGCTACCTTTAGCTGATGGCTTAGAAATGAATCTTATGGTGGCTGGAGATACGCAGGAAGTTTCCGCAACAGAAAGATTTGCAGCGATGTCTTCAGTAGATAAACAATATATTTTTCAGCAATTGCGTGAATCTGGCACTGAACTCACAAAAGTGGATATGCCAAAATTCAATTTAGCCCCAGAGACATTTTCGTTGAAAGAGTCTTTGAAAAAGTTAGGTTTGTCGGAAGCTATGAATCCTAACCAGGCTGAATTCCCGTATTTACAAGGAGACAATGTGGATAATTATTATATACAGGATGTGCTTCATAAAGTAAAATTAGAAGTGGGAGAAAACGGTGTTACTGCAGCAGCAGCTACAGCAATTTTAATGAATTGTACGGCTATACCTGATCCTCCGGAACCAAAGGAAGTAAAAATAAACAAACCATTTGTATTCACAATTACAGATTGTGAAACAGGTTTAAATTATTTTGTGGGTCAGGTATCTGATTTGCAAGAAGAATAAAAGATAAAAAAAGAGATGTTATTTATGTGTACTTAAATAACATCTCTTTTTTGCAAATGTGATCAAGTAAATCTGTTTCATGCAAGCTTGTTTACAAAGAAACAAATCTACTTAATCCCTTGACCAGCATGAGTAGAAGCCTTGTTGGGCGGATTGCACATATGGTCTATATCATTTCTTACCGTTTTGGGATTGGTGTATAATCCACATGTTCTCCTACATATTTGTAGGCAGGACGGATAATTTTGTTGGTATTAAGCAATTCTTCTAATCTATGTGCACTCCAACCTGAAATTCTTGCAATGGCAAAAATCGGTGTAAATAATTCTTTTGGAATACCTAACATATTATATACAAATCCGCTGTAGAAGTCTACGTTGGCGCATACATGTTTACAAACTTTTCTACGTTCCATGATGAGTGCACTTGCAAGGTGCTCGATTCGATCGTAGAAATTAAATTCTTCCGATAATCCTTTTTCGGCAGCCAATTTCATGGCATAATCTTTTAAAATTACTTCTCGTGGATCTGACAAGGTATAAACCGCATGTCCCATACCATAAATCAATCCAGAACGGTCAAAGACCTTTTTATCCAAAATTTGTTCCAAGTAAGAAGAAATTTCATCTTCATCACACCAATCTTGAATGTTTGCTTTCATGTCATCAAACATTTCTTGTACTTTTAAGTTGGCACCACCATGTCTTGGTCCTTTTAAAGAACCAATGGAAGCAGCAAGTGAAGAATAGGTATCTGTACCGGATGAAGTAACCACGTGTGTGGTAAAGGTAGAGTTGTTACCACCGCCATGTTCCGCATGTAAAATCAGTGCAACATCTAATACTTTTGCCTCTAACTCTGTGTATTTTCCGTCAGGACGAAGCATCAATAAGATATTTTCTGCCAATGAAAGTCCTTTTCTAGGGTTTCGAATTAATAAGGTTTCGCCTTTTCTAAAATGACAATAGGAGTGATAAGAGTACACAGCGATCAAAGGCAATTTGTTAATCAATTCTAAGGATTGACGAAATACATTTTGTGGTGTGATATCGTCAGGGGAGGAGTCATAGCTGTATAATGTTAAGATACAACGTTGCATGGCATTCATAATATTTGGATTAGAAGCTTTCATAATTACATCACGAACAAAACGACCACCTAAAGTTTGCATTTCAAACATGATTTTCAAAAACATATCCAATTGTTCTTGGGTTGGTAATGTACCAAACAACAATAGGTAGGTAGTCTCTTCAAAACCAAAGCGACGATTTTCCATGCCTTTGATCAAATCCATTACATTGACGCCCTGGTAATATAATTCGCCATCAATGGGAACCTGTTCACCGTTATGGGAGGTGAAGGAACAAACATCAGAAACTTCTGTTAAACCGGTCAAAACACCTTTTCCATTTTTATCACGTAGGCCACGTTTTACATCGTATTTTTCGTATAAATTAGGATCAATGCGGTGATTGTTCATCAATTCGTTTTCTAATAGTGAAACTTTTTCACTAAGATCTTTGTTGTGTTTCATATCCATAATATGATTGCTCATAATCTGCTTCCTCCTTGGACTTGATTGAAATTATTAGGCTTTTTTCCAGTTGGTTTTGTGGATGGCATAACAAATCGCACCTACAAATAACATACCACCCAAAATATTACCTAAGGTGACATAACTGAAACAAATACAACTACTTGGACTTAATAATGCTTGACATTGCGCAGCAGTGATACCATAAAGTTCTTCTGCTTTTGCTACATATGTAGAATTGGTTGCAGCAAGCATTCCGGCTGGAATATAAAACATATTGGCAACACAGTGCTCAAACCCGCAAACTACAAATGCAAGAATTGGGAAGAAAATTGCCCAAATCTTACCATTTACGTCTTTTGCGGCAGCAGCCATTAAAATGGCAAGACAAACTAAGATGTTACATAAGATACCACTGGTAATACCAGCAACTGGACTGATTGTAGCTTTTCCAATGGCTACCTTAATTGTGTAAGCACCTAAACCACCATTGCTGTAATTAAACTGTCCGGAATAAAATACAAGCAAATCAATAATGAAGGCGCCTACGAAGTTACTAAGGTATACAAGAACCAAATTGCGAATAACTGCCAATGTGGTAATCTTTTTATCCAATGCAGCCATAATCAGCAAACAGTTTCCGGTAAATAATTCGCCGCCTACTAATATAACCAGCATCAGTCCCACAGGGAAGATGGCACCTGCAACGGTACGGGCAACTCCCACATTTGTAATGTTATGAGCAGCAACGCTACTTGCAGTTCCTCCGATGGCAATAAATGCACCTGCAAGTATGCCGAGGAGTAGCATTTTTCCTAAAGGCAAATTCGCTTTTGTGACTTGTCCTTGAATGGAATGGTCTACTACCTGGGCGGGTGTGTAAAATTGATTTTCAGACATATATGTTCTCTCCTTATGATTAGTGGAAATACCTGTTGACAAGTAGATTTTGGAAAAAAGATAAAATCTTCTTGTGGAAAGTAAAACCCAAGATAAATGGTACTCTTGTTGTAAAAAAAAGTCAACAACGCACGAAAAAAAATACATGAATAACTATAAAATAATGATTTGACAGATGCCAATTATGAACAAAGTGACCAGCCATTCTTTTTATTTGTTTCATTTTGGCTATCTGGCACTTTATGAATCATTTGGTTGCACTGTTACATTGAAATTAGTATAACATGTTGGGACATTTTCCTTTGTGGTATATTAAGACATGATCACGTATGGTTCATATATGGAATTTGTATGCTATTTTATCGATTTGACAAAAGTGTGATGGTTGGCTATACTTGAAATAATGCTACCGCAATCCCATTGGTTTTAGACTGTGGGGTGTTCATACGAGATGAAAGAAGATATTTGTGGTAACAGTTTGGAATAATTATAGCCATTGATTCAACTGTGATGACTTGCGCAGATTTATATGTTAGTATGGTCGACAAAGTATGATGAAGTATTTTAGTTTAGAGTGCTTTTTTCTTGCGCAGATTTATATGTTAGTATGGTTGACAACGTATGGAATAAGTATTGAATAAGGAGGCTCTTATGCAAAAGAAAATAGGAAGAAATGACCCATGTTGGTGTCAAAGTGGTGTAAAATATAAAAATTGTCATTTGGCATTTGATAATAAAATTAGCTCCTATGCGGCACAAGGACATATTGTACCACCTCACGATATCATTAAGACACCTGAACAGATTGAAAAAATCAAAGAAAGTTGTAAAATCAATATTGCGGTTTTGGATTATATCGAAAAAAATATCCATGAGGGTATGACAACTGCAGAAATAGATAAGATTGTTTATGACATGACGACAGATATGGGAGGAATACCTGCTACATTGAATTATCAAGGATATCCTTACAGTGTTTGTACTTCTGTGAATGATCAGGTTTGTCATGGTTTTCCATCAAAAGATGTAGTATTGCAATCTGGAGATATTGTGAACGTAGATTGTTCTACCATCTTCCATGGATATTTTTCCGATTCTTCCCGCATGTTTTGTATTGGAGAGGTTAGCGAAGAAAAGAAAAAATTAGTGCAAGTGACCAAAGAATGTGTGGAAAAAGGAATTGCACAGGTGAAACCTTGGGGATTTTTAGGTGATATGGGACAAGCTGTGCATGATCATGCCTATGCAAATGGATATACTGTGGTAAGAGAGATTGGTGGCCATGGTGTTGGAATTGAGTTTCACGAAGAACCATGGGTTGGTTATCATACGAAAAAGGGAACCGATATGCTGTTGGTACCGGGAATGATTTTTACTATTGAGCCTATGGTGAACATGGGACAAGCAGATATCTTTACAGATGAAAAGAATGGATGGGAAGTGTATACAGATGATGGTCTGCCTTCTGCACAATGGGAAAGTATGGTTCTTGTGACAGAAGATGGATGTGAAGTGTTATGTTGGTAAAAGGAGAAGGATATATGCAGTTGAATTTTGATTATATGTTAGAGGTAATAAAGAAAGTTTCTGTTGAAGCAGGTGCGGCTATTATGGAAGTTTATAATAATTGCGAAGATATGCAAGTTGAATATAAAGAAGGAAATATGCCTTTGACGGCAGCAGATAAAGCAGCAAATGCCATTATAGTTGCTTGTCTAAAAAAAGAATTTCCAACTTATGCGATACTTTCTGAAGAAAAAAAAGATAATTTGGATAGATTGCATAATGACTATTGTTTTATTGTTGATCCTTTGGATGGAACCAAGGAATTTATTAAAAGAAATGGACAATTTACAGTCAATATCGCTTTATCATATAAACACGAATCTGTGTTGGGAGTAATTTATGTACCGGTAACACAGGAGTTGTATTATGCTGCAAAGGGACAAGGGGCGTACCTGGAAGTAGATGGAAAGGTAACCAAGCTTGCTGTAAGTGATCGGACGGAAGATTTGCGTGTTGTCATGAGTAGTTCTCATGGGTGCGAGCAAATGGATCAACTGATGGAAAAGTATCAATTGACCAATTTTGTATCTATGGGAAGTTCATTAAAAGGTTGTGTGATTGCAAAAGGTGACGCGGAAGTTTATTATCGATACAATCCTACAATGGAATGGGATACAGCAGCCATGCAGTGCATTGTAGAGGAAGCAGGTGCGATATTTATGCAAATGGATGAAACACCGATGCGTTACAATAGAGAGAATAGTTTAAATGATAAAGGATTTTACATTATCAATTGTGAGAAAAATCATTTGACTTTGTAAAATAAAAAAAGCGTAGCAGTTGTGCGAGACTGTTACGCTTTTTTTATGTAATAGGAAATTGCGACGCAATTTCCTATTACATAAAAAACGCTCCGCGAGGATGCGCAGACCGCGGAAATGGAGTTAATTGCTGCGCAATACCGCGGTCGCGCTAGAGTTTTGCAAGCAAAACTCTTTGTTCTAGATAATATTTTTAAAGTGTATGAAAGTAAATTGCTCCGCAACTTTGTTGTTTTCGCAATTCCAGACCTATATTCGTATTCCAGCTTGTCAGCCTGCATACGCATACAGGTCAGGTTATCAAGTATATATGTTTTTTAGCAAGCAAGTTTGCAAAAAACATATATACTGATAACACTTTCATGGCACATATTGCAAATTGCGAAGTTGTTACAGGAAATATATCGAAATTGTGAAAAATAAACAAAATAATAAGGGAAAAATTTACAAGAATATGAATATTTTCTTGCAAAAGTGTAGAAAAAGTAATGCGAATTTGTTATAATTGTACTATAAAGTTAAACGGGTAAGAAAATCAACTCACTTGTGCTAGCGAAATTAACAAAGTGTGAAGGTTCCCTTTTTGGTTCATGTGCACAAGTGAGTCAGATTTTTGTACTTGTTATATCGTTTATAACAGTTACGTTAGTAATTGCATGGCTTTCTGTGTTGTAATCAATGAGAAAGTTGAATGCGTGGATTATAGTGTTGGAAAGAAAAACAAGATCATGTTTTAAATAAAGGAGTGGATGACATGAAAAACGAGAAAAAGTTATCATCATATTGTAAAAAAGGAGTTTCTGCATTGGTCTGTGCTACCCTGCTTACTTCAGGTGTGGGCTATGGCAATATTCAGATTTTGGCGGATACCAATATAAATGCAAATTCTTTATATGCTTTGCAAGATGATGCGGATACGAGTGTGCAGAAAGTAGGCCAACTGTATTTGACGTCGGCTGAGGGGCAGAAAAAGACAATCAGTGAGTTGAAAAAAGCGGACGGCAATATGGATATTTCTGTGCAGTTCAATATGCCGGGAGAACAGGCTTCTGTTATTACAAATGCAGCTGCAACTATTAAGGTAAGAGGAAATACCACTTCAAATGCAGAAAAAAAACCTTTTAACTTAAAGTTTTCTGAAAAACAGAATTTATATGGCATGGGTAGTGCAAAGAAATATGTTTTATTAGCCAATGCCTATGATCCTACCTTGATACGTAATGCAGTTGCCCTTAGTTTGGCAAAAGAATTGGGTATTCCATATACATCTGATTTTGCTTACGTAGATGTATATTTGGATGGTAAATATAATGGAAATTATATGCTGGTTGAAACAGTAGAGGCAGGTGCTAACCGTGTAGAATTGGATTTGGATCATGGAGATTTTTTGGTGCAATTGGAAAAAGAGAGAGCGGAAGCAGATTCTACATATATTGATTTGAATAATGAGAAAAAATGGATTAGCGATTATCGTTTTGAATTAAAAGAACCAAAAATTGTAAATGCAGGAACAGCGATAACTGCAGAACAGTTGGAAATTCAAAACAAATTGCAACATGTGCAAGATGTATTGCTTGCTTCTGACACAACAATGGCAGATATAGCAAAGGTAATTGATTTGGATTCTTTTGTAAATTATTATATTTTTGCTGAATATATGAAATCAGTAGATGCCGGATACAGCTCTGTGTATTTTTATTACAAGGATGGAAAATTATATGCAGCTCCAGTATGGGATTTTGATCTTTCTATGGGCAATGCCGGTAGTTACTATACCTATGGT
>JAFORL010000132.1 GCA_017393285.1 Lachnospiraceae bacterium | reverse complement strand
CTATACAAAGCTTCCACCATATCCTGATTTGCTCCATATTCCTGTGCTTTTGCCCTAACTTTTTGAATCACTTTTTCCACCCTTGCTGTATCCTTTACTCCCTCCTCATCCTTTTTGAAATTTGATGCTTGGATTACATATATACCTCTTTCGGCAATCAATTGAATGATTTCATCGTCAATTCTGTCAATATTTTCTCTTACTTCCTCTAAATTTTTACACTGCATAATGAAGCATCCTTCTTATATAAGAAAAAAACCACTTACCACATATGTGATAAGCAGCTTGTAATCTAGAAAATCTAAAGCCATTTTCCCTTGCTACTTACTTATTTTTTCTCTATTTCCAGCCCCAAATGATAATACGCCTTATCTGTAACCATTCTTCCTCTAGGGGTGCGCATAATCAACCCTTTTTGCAATAAATAAGGCTCATATACTTCCTCAATGGTACCTGAATCCTCCCCAACGGAAGCAGCCAAGGTATCTAAGCCAACTGGTCCACCTGCAAAATTTTCAATCATGGTTAACAAAATTCCACGATCCAAATGGTCTAAGCCCAACTTGTCTACTTCCAGCAAGTCTAAGGTTGCTTCTACCACTTCCTCCGTAATCTTTCCATCATAACGAACCTGCGCAAAATCACGAACACGACGCAACAATCTATTTGCCAGTCGTGGCGTTCCTCTGGAACGTCTGCCAATTTCTGTTGCGCCTGCCTGTCTAATTTCTGTTTTAAATAAATGGGCAGAACGCATAACAATCTGTTCCAATTCCTCAACTTCATAATATTCCATTCTTTCAACTACGCCAAAGCGATCTCGTAATGGTGCAGTCAGCATACCTACTCGTGTAGTCGCCCCTACCAAAGTAAATTTTGGCAAATCCAAGCGAATAGAACGGGCTGCTGTATCCTTTCCAATTACCACATCTATAGCATAATCTTCCATGGCCGGATATAAGACTTCTTCCACCTGACGATTTAAACGATGAATCTCATCAATAAAAAGGACATCACCTTCCTGCAAATTATTAAGAATTGCAGCCATTTCTCCTGGCTTTTCAATCGCAGGTCCGGAAGTAATTTTAATATTTACGTCCATCTCATTTGCAATAATCGTTGCCAAAGTCGTCTTACCCAATCCAGGCGGTCCATACAATAATACATGATCTAATGCTTCTCCACGTAGTTTTGCCGCCTCCATGTAAACCTTCAACTTACTCTTTATTTTTTCTTGTCCGATATATTCAGACAACAATTTTGGTCGTAAGCTATTCTCTATTTTAAATTCTTCTCCTTGTAATTCCGTTGTAATAACGCGTTTCTGCACTAAAGTCACCACCCTTTCTCTATTGGAGATATAACAGCTTCAAACTTTCCTTCAAGACTGCTTCCACATCTTTATGTTCCAAATCTTCCACACTTCTCACTGCTTTCAAGGCTTCTGTCTGATTATATCCCAAGGCTACCAAAGCAGCGATTGCATCTTGTTGCACTACCTGTACTGCTTCTTCTTTTTCTTCTGTCGCTTTTAGCTTTTCTTCAAATGCATCTTCCAATGAAACCTTATCCTTCAACTCCAACACTGTCTTTTCCGCTGTCTTCTTTCCAATTCCAGGTGCCTTGGCAATGGTTTTATAATCCCCCGTTAAAATCGCAAATTTCAAATCCTGCGTATCCAAGACAGAAAGGACACCTAATGCCCCCTTCGGTCCAATCCCATTCACTGTAATCAATAGCTTAAACATATCTAAATCTGTCTTTTTCAAAAATCCATACAATTGCATCAAATCTTCTCTTACATGCAAATACGTATATAACTTAATCTGGGTTCCCTCTGCCGACAACTGTTCTAATACATTCGTTGCCACCAACACTTCATAACCAATTCCATTGCAATCTATTACAACAGAATCTATTCTCACCTCATCTAAAATTCCTCTTACAAATCCGATCATCTTGATAGTCCCTTCATATTTTCAGCCAAAAGATTTTTATATTCGCTGAATGTATTCTTTCTGTATATTCATGTATCTATTATCATAACATAGTTGCAAATAAATTCAACACATTTTCTGCACACTTTACCAACAAAGGACGTTGTTTCCATTCGGTATATGTGATTTCTTTGCTTTGCAAAAAAGTATTTGTAAAATCCTCCTGTATTTCAGAAAGCACCTCTTCTCCGCTTATCAAAACACCATTTTCAAAATGTAAATAAAAACTACGATAATCCATATTAATGCTGCCAACAATACCCAACGATTCATTTAAAATCACTTTAGAGTGGATAAATCCCGGCAAATATTCAAAAATTCGAACCCCATGTTTTAACAAATATCCATAATAAAAATACGTAACCAATTTTACGGACTTTTTATCCGGAATATATGGCGTAATAATTCTAACATCTACACCACTTTTTGCTGCAGTAACCAAAGCATCCTGCATATCTTTTTCCAAAATCAAATAAGGCGTCATAATATATAAATATTTTTGTGCATAATGTATCAACTGCCCATAAATTGTTGCAATGGGATGATTGGGATTATTAACGGGGCCATCTACCATCACCTGACAAAATACATCTGTCTCCTTAAATTTTTTTGTAGAACGGTATCGCTTATAATCAATATGGTCTGCTTCTTTCGTCAATTCCCACATTTGTAGAAAAGCAACCGTCATCCACCACACACTGTCTCCTTCTAGGCGAATACCATTGTCTTTCCAGCGTCCGAAGCGTTCCACCAGATTTGCATATTCATCTGCAATATTGACGCCACCTGTGTAGGCAATATTTCCATCAATTACCACTAATTTCTGATGAGAACGATCATTAAAGTCCATATATTTGTGTACAGGATTAAAAACAGCCACATGAAACCCCTGCTCTGTTAGATTTTTTTTAAAATTTCTACCTAGGCGCAACATGGAACCCAGATCATCATACAAAAAATAAATCTCTACCCCTTCTTGTATTTTTTTCAAACAGATTTTATACATTTGGTCCCACAATGCCCCTTCTGCAACCGTAAAAAAATCTAAAAAAATAAATTTTTTTGCTCGTTTCAAATCACAAAACAAACTTTCAAATAAGTCCTCCCCCGTAGAGAAATACTGCACTGTATTATTTTTCGTTAAAGGAAATCCTTCTTGTTCCAAGTAAAATATCATGCGTTTTCCCATTGGATCTAACCTTGCAAAATCATTTTGCACCCCTGAATTATATACCATATAGGCTTCACTGTGCTGCCTGCATTCCTGAAATTTTTCTGTCATTTTTTTTCGTACAGTCTTGTTTCCCCACCAACAAAACATCAACTCTCCCGTAATAGGCAAGAGCAAGCAAATCGTAATCCAGGCAATTTTATAAGCAGGTCTTTGCTCATCATTCACCAAAAATAAAATAATGAGCAACCCACAAAATTCCACAAGTACATAAAAATACACTGTATATTGTTGTAGCAAAATTGATAACAATAATAAAAACACAAATTGCAATGCCACAAATATAGTCACAACACACGCACGCAACAATCCACTGAAGCAATTTTTTATTCGCCCTTTCTCCCTCATATTTCTATCGTTTTCATAGCCCAAACAAGATTTTACATTTTTTTGCTTCTTCATATTTCTCACCTCATATTAACCACCTTGAAAGGCTCACAACGCAAAGTGTTCATGCCCACTTTGTATGTTAAGTTAAAATTGCATTTACCTATAGACTATCCTTTTCTAAATTAGTATATGCATGTTTTTTAACTTTTGCCCTCTGCGCATACAAAGAACAAAAAAGGTATCTTCCTCGATTATCTGTAATACTTTTAAATATCCACTGGCAAGCAAAAAACTCCAGATGGCTTCTTCGCTGTCGTCCAATTGGTTATACACAATCTCCTCAGAACAGAAACTCGAAATGTTGACGGAAATAAATAACGCAGGTTCCCAAGGAATTCGTACACTAGCCCTTATTCCCTTCTACATGGTACTTCTCTCATACTACTTCTTCACATCATTCTTTCATAACCGTACTTGGAATCTGTGTTCTCACCTGCTCTACATAAGAAATGTCAATTTCTGCATATAGAATGGTTTCCTGCTCTGATGCCTGAGCAAGCACCCTTCCCCATGGATCAACGATCATGCTGTGTCCAAATGCTTCATACCCGATTTTTTGTCCACATTGATTGCTGGCAAGGACATAACATCCATTTTCTATTGCTCTTGCACGAAGCAAAGTTTCCCAATGTGCCTCTCCTGTTTCTTTGGTAAAACTGGCTGGTAATAGCAATACTTCCATTCCATTTTTGCTCATTTCTCTATATTGTTCTGGAAATCTAAGATCGTAACAGATTCCAAATCCGAGCTTTCCAATTTCTGTCTCTGCCAATACCATTTTTTCTCCTACTTTTACAGTATCCGATTCCCGAAACGCTCTGCCATCCTCCATAGTAATATCAAAGGTATGTCGTTTTCTGTATTGCGCAACTATAGTTCCATTACCATCAAACAAGAGACTTGTATTAAAAACTTTTTCTTCTCCCTGTACAATTTCCAAAATGGTTCCGCCACAAATCCACACATGATGTTTCCTTGCTAAATTTGCAAAAAAATCGGAGGTTTCCCCAGGAATTGCTTCTCCCCTCTCCATATGCGACAACTGTGCAGATTGTATATTTACCATTTCTGGAAAACAAACAAGTCTGACCCCCTTTGCAACAGCAGTTTTTACCATATTTTCTATTTTTTTAAAATTCTCCTCTTTACAATTGCCTGTGTTTATTTGCGCAACCGCAACTGTATACATATTCTTATTCATACGCATCCTCCCATTCTAGTCAATACCTTCTTTTCTAAACATTTTTTCTCCATTTTATTATATTCTATTTGCATATACAACATAGTTTTCTCCCATACCATCTTTTTCCTTTCGAAAAACTTGGCATGACAGCTCATTTACTCCTTGAAACACATAACGGAATGTAAATATGCACTGCATTTTACATCCCGTTATTCCATGTTATTATGCTTTTTGATTATTGTAAGATTGGAAGTAAATTTGCAATCTCACTCTTGGCACTATTTCCCTGGAAAGAATCGTATCGATAAAAACCAAAACCATTTACCGCCTCAACCGAACGACCATATTCCACCTGTCTCTTCAAAACATCTGAGGAGGAAGCCCACTCGGCTTCAATATTTGTGCCTGCTCTATATACCGCCAAACCAATATATAATTTAAGATTTGGATTGGTCTTGAGTTTTGCCCAGCGATCCACTGTAGCTGCATATGGACAGGTTCCATTTTTGAAACTCCAATAAATCTGTGGACAAATATAATCTACATAACCTGTGTTGCTCATCCATTTTGCAATATCCACATAATAGGAACTTGCACTATTTAAATTGTCAATGTTTCCAGCCGGACTAATTCCAAATTCGCAATTCGGATTGATAGCCTTAACCGCACTGTATACATCTCTTACCAATGTATTGACATTTTCTCGTCTCCAAGGTGCAATAGCCATGGCTGTAGAACCTGTTGCTTCACAATTTCTATAATATGTATTGTATTCTGCAAAATCAAAATTACTTGTGTACTGTGCTCCTAAACTTGGGTAAAAATAATCATCAAAATGAATACCATCCACAGCATAGTTTTGTACAATTTCTTTTACTCCATTCACAATCAGTGTACGAACCTGTTCTTTCGCAGGGTTAAAATATAACTTTCCTCCAAAAGCCAATACACAACGATTATCCTCTGCATTTTCACTCTCGCTCCAAATTCTAGCAGGATGATTTGCAGGTAAAGTACTGGTATCTGTTCCACTTAAGGTTACACGATAGGGATTAAGCCACGCCTGAATTTTTAATCCTCTCTCATGGGCCATAGTAACCATAATCGCCAAAGGATCATAGCCCGGATCATTCCCCATGCTACCAGACACATATTTGGACCAAGGGAAATAGCTAGATGGATACATGGCATCTGCCATAGGACGTACCTGCACAAAAACGGTATTCATTCCATATTTTACACAATTATCAAAGGTAGTTGTCATTTTACTTCTAAAGGTTGTCTCATCTTTTGCAGCACTACCAAACTCCAGATAAGAAATCCACATTGCTTTGACTTCTCCTGTATTGCTGGCTTGTTCCGTTGTTTCTGGTTCATCTGTTGCTTCTGGTTCTGTGGTTTCCTCTTTATCTTTTATAAAACAACATTTGCTCTTATTATTCCAGCTATAAGACAATCCAAAAGTTTCCATAACAAAGCGTGCCGGCATCATAATATAATTTTTTTTCTTTTTAACATAGGTAACTAATTTTGGTGTCGCACCCATAGATTTTTTCTTTCCATTGACATATGCATATTTAGATCCAATGGTCATAACAATGGTAGTATCATAATCATTTGTCAGGGTAATTTTCTTTTTTTTCGACTGATACCGATAAGAAATCCCCAAACTATCATCGTTTACGACTGTAGTTCCAATATAATTTGTTCCACCTATAATCAATCCCGGTATCGGTGTTTTTACAGTCTTGCCATTGACATTTGCACTGGATTGCTTATTTTTAGCAATTTTATATTTTTTCCCTCCATACTTTACTACAATTGTTGTAGTCGCAGCTACTGCCTGTTGATTTTGCTCCCATACACAACATAACAATACCGCACACACCATACATAATATGGCTAACATTTTCTTTCTCATTCTTTTCTCCTTTCTCTATAACATAGTAACTACTGCATCTAATGTATTTGCCAAGCCATACAACATCGCTTTTGTCTCCTCAGTTGGCACATCCAAATCAGGCACCATAATGGGTTTACACCCCGCCCGATAAGCCGATAATACCCCGTTGGGAGAATCCTCCAAGGCAATACATTCTGACGGCGAAAGTTGTAACTGTTTCGCCGCTTCTATATAAATATCCGGCGCAGGTTTCCCATGTTTTACCATGGAACCACAAACAAAAGCATCAAAATAGTCATATACCTGTATGCTTCTTAAGTATTGCTCTGTACGTGCAAAATCTGTGGCTGTAGCAACTGCTAACCGATATTTTTTCTCCTTCGCATAAGTAAGGATGGCATCTAAACCTTGTTTCTTCTCTACACCAAATTGCTTTACATGTTCTGCCATAAGAAACCGACGCTTGTCCCTTACCTTTTCATACGGAAAATCCTCACCCAGCAAGAACTTTAATTTCTCGCTAGCCAAAGGGGCTGACAGACTTCTAATTTGTAACGCATGTTCTTCTGTCATGGCAAATCCATAACTTTTAGCTGCCTCACACCAATACTTATTTAACCATTTTTCTGTGTCAATCATAAGGCCATCCATATCAAATATGATTCCTCTTATCCCCATGTCGATGCCTCCTTGCTATTACTTTACACCAAAAATAGATTGAAAATTTTTATAACTACCATCAAATACACTTAAACCAATTTGTTTTTCTCCTCCATAAGTCCATGGTTGCGTTTCTTTATATTCCCAAAATATCCATTGTCGGTTTTCTTTGATAAAGGGATAACATGTTACATTTTTGATCCATAATTGATAGAGCTGATATTCGCGATCGATATACTGATAATACCCATCCATATCTGTATAAATAATGGGAGTTTGATTATAATACCACTGGATTGTACGAATATATTCTTTTAACTGTTTTTTTACTTTCGATGGATCCGGAGCTATTCCATCTTGCTCTTGTACTGTAACAATCTTTACCATAGGTGGTAGCGTGTTAGGCGTTGCAGAAACACGAGAAATAAAATTTTTTGCCTGTTTTTCTCCATCCTGTTCCAAAGAAAATTCATGATATGCTCCCACATACAAGCCACTATCTTTTCCCAATTTCCAATTTTGTTCAAATTTGGAATCTTTTCCTTTTTTTCCTTCTGTCGCCTTTATATATACAAATGTCAGATTCATGTCTTTTTTCAAATGGGTCCAATCGATTTTTCCATATTTTGCTGACACCTGAATACCCCGAACTGAATAATTTCTATTTATCGGTTCACCAATAAACAATATTCCTTCCCAAATAAGAAATGCATAGACACTGAACACTATTAGAACTCCAGCACACAGTATTTTTAGTATCTCCATTCCTTTCATGTAAACTTTCCTCCCATTCCATTTCATGTCGTTTCAACGTTACTATTTTATCACATTCATCTTTCTCTCTCAACCGTAATATGCTTTTTTCCTTTTTGGGTTTACTTTTCTTATTACATTCAATATAATGGTAACAGGTCAAATTCCTACATCATCATATAGGAAATACCTTTGCTCTATATGCATTTTCATATAAATGTTTTTCATAAGAAAGACTGCGTGAACACGTTTATGTACTCTCGGAGTCTTTTTATACTAGAATTTCGAGATAGATTTTTCTTGGATAACGACATTCCCGCAGTGCGTACACGGTGTGTACGACGAGGAAATGGAGAAAATCCAAGGAAAATATAGCCGAAATTATAATATAAAGTAGATTCCGAGAGTACATGTTTTATTAAAGGAGGTATTCCATGCAAAACAAAGGTTTGCATTTTATAGGTAACATATTTCGACATTTTCATACGATTACCACACATCGTCATATGGTTATTCGTAATTGTTTTTACGCCGGCATCTTCTGGCAAGGATTGTTTCACGACTTATCCAAATATGGTCCATCTGAATTTTTAATTGGCGTAAAGTATTACCAAGGATTTCGCAGTCCCAACGAAGGAGAACGGGATGCCTATGGATACTCTAAAGCCTGGATGCACCATAAAGGAAGAAACAAGCACCATTTTGAATATTGGACAGATTATGACAGAAAGACAAAGCAATTGGCACCTGTGCCTATGCCTACCAAATATGTCATTGAAATGTTCTGTGACCGCGTGGCTGCAAGTAAGGTATATCTAAAGAAGGCATATACAGATGCCAGTCCTTTAGAATATTATAATGGACGGAAAGACCACAGAGATATCCATCCGAAAACAGCCAAACAACTTGAGGCATTGTTGCATATGCTGGCTGAACAAGGCGAAAAGAAAACGTTTGCTTACATTCGCTCGCTAAAAAAATAAGTCCAGAATCAAAGGATTCACTTTCATACATTTTAGTGCCTGTAAAGCAGGCATGTCTGTTTAATCAGAGATTGTGGCTCCCGCATATTTGCACTGCTACATTACATCATTTTTCATAGGAGGTATTGAATATGGCTTTTGACGGTATTGTAATTGCCAATATTATCACAGAATTGAAAGCACATTTTTTAGGTGGCAGAATCAATAAAATTGCACAGCCGGAAAAAGATGCACTTTTACTAACAATCAAAGGAAATCAAGGGCAAGAACGATTGCTTTTATCTGCCAACGCAAGTCTGCCATTTGTATATTTGACACAAAAGAATAAAACCAGTCCTATGGTTGCGCCTAATTTTTGCATGCTTCTTCGCAAGCACCTAAATAGCGCTAGAATTATTTCCATAAAGCAACCAGGATTGGAACGTGTAATACAAATAGAAATTGAACACCTCAATGAATTAGGGGATGTATGTACCAAATACTTAATGGTTGAAATCATGGGTAAACACAGTAACATTATTTTTTGTGACGATGCTATGGTTATTATCGATAGTATCAAGCATGTTCCAAGTTCTGTTAGTTCTGTTCGTGAAGTATTACCTGGTCGAACTTATTTTATTCCACAAACGCAGCACAAAATAGATCCCCTTACCGCTGACGAAGATGCTTTCCGAACTGGCATTTTTTCAAAACCACTTCCATTAGCGAAAGCGATTTATACCACTTTAACGGGTATCAGTCCCTTGATGGCCAACGAAATTTGCTGTCGTGCTTCTGTAGATGGTTCTGCTGCCACCAGTTCCTTTTCAGACATGGAACAATTACATATTTTTAAAAACTTTTCTCGTCTGATTAATGATATAAAAGAGGAAAATTTTTCACCAGAGATGATTTATGATAATGGAAAACCGACTGAGTTTTCTGCCTTACCTTTGACGGTGTATGCCAACGCAGAAAAAGAAACAAACCCATCTATTTCTTATATTTTGGAATCCTATTTCGAAAAAAGAGAGGTCTATGCCCGCATTCATCAAAAATCTGCAGATTTAAGAAAACTGGTAAGCAATGCCTTGGAACGAAGCAGAAAAAAATATGATATCCAAATCAAGCAATTGCGGGATACAGAAAAACGTGAAAAATACAAAATTTACGGTGAATTGATTCATACTTATGGTTATAATATTACCCCTGGTGCAAAATCCATGACATGTCTAAACTATTATACCAATGAAGAAATCACGATTCCACTAGATGACAGTATCTCTCCAGTAGAAAACGGAAAAAAATATTTTGCCCGTTATGATAAATTAAAACGTACTTATGATGCTTTGACAGTACAAACCAAAGAAACAGAAGAAGAAATTTTGCATTTGGAATCCATTCGTACTTCTTTAGATATTGCAACAGATCCTAGTGATCTCTCTCAAATCAAGGAAGAACTTGTAACCTACGGATATGCCAAAAGAAAAAGTACAAATGGTAAAAAAAGAAAAGAAACGGTTGCCAGTAAGCCATTGCATTTTGTTTCTTCAGATGGTTATGACATTTATGTAGGGAAAAATAATTTCCAAAACGATGCCTTAACCTTTAAATTTGCAAGCGGAAATGATTGGTGGTTTCATGCCAAAGGAATGGCTGGCTCCCATGTCATTGTGAAAAGTAAGGGAGAGGAACTTCCTGACCGAACCTTTGAAGAAGCTGGTAAGTTAGCTGCTTTCTATTCCAAAGCATGCAACCAAGATAAAGTAGAAATAGATTACACAGAAAAGAAAAACGTAAAAAAACCAAACAAAAGTAAACCTGGGTTTGTCGTGTATTATACCAACTATTCCTTAGTGATTGCACCAGATATCACTGGTATTACACAACTTCCAGAATAAAGAAAGAAGTGATGATATGAAAATATTGGGCGATTATCATGTACATTCTGCTTTCTCAGCAGATAGTTCTGAAGCCATGGAACGCATGGTAGAACAAGGGATGCAGCTTGGATTACAGCATATTTGCTTTACCGATCATATGGATTATGATTTTCCTGCACAATACTTAGAAACGGAGAAAAAATTTGAATTTGATGTTGATGTTTATTTTGATCAAATAAAAAAACTACAAAATACATATAAAAGTGATATACAGATTCATATCGGCGTCGAATTAGGCGTGAAGCCGAATATAGTTTCACAACTGGAGAAACTAGTAACCTCTTATCCTTTTGATTTTGTCATAGCCTCTTCTCACTTATTGGACAACTATGACCCCTATTTCCCGGATTATTGGGCACACATTAACAACCACAGTGAAACCGGCATACGTGCATACTTCCAATCCATCTATGAAAATATACAAGCATTTGATAATTTTGATGTATACGGACATTTGGATTATATTGTTCGATATATACCTGATCCACTATTTGCATATCATCCAGAACAGTTTCAAGAAGAAATCGATCGTATATTAAAACTATTAATAAAAAAAGGCAAAGGCATTGAAATCAACACTGCCGGACTCAAATATGGACTGCCTTTTGCACATCCGAAAGAAGAAATTGTTACCCGCTTTTTTGACTTAGGTGGTAGTTATTATACCGTAGGCTCTGATGCACATAAGGCTGAACATTTAGGATATGCTTTTGCGGAAGAAGCTATAACCTTAGACAAATTGGGATTACCGGCTCCAAGTTTATTCGTAGCCCGTTCTATTATCAACAAATGGTAAGAAAAAATGCAATATTCGGTAACGTTACCAACCCACCGAATATTGCATGCCATTGCTTGCTCTTCTATCGCAGTGTGGCTCCCCCCTACTCTCTCTCTTGCAAATCCATGTTAATCATTTCTAAATAATGTAGCATCACACCTTCATAGGTAGATATTTGATAATGGGGATCTAGCTCATCAAAACGAAAACTTTTTCTTCCCCCCTCTTCTGCTCTATTCCAAAACTCTTCCATCTTTCTCCAAGGCAAATAATAAAAAATATTCTTTTCTTTAAAATAAAGCAGAAAAAATGACAAGCCCTCCTGCTGCTCAAACTCCTTCATAAACTGCATTTGGTGTCTGTGTACATTTGCTAACGGGAAGGTATCTGTGGCACATTCTTTTGCATCAAAACATACCGGAACCCCCTGTACTACCCCAATATAGTCTACCGTACTTTTCTGTTCAAAATATGCTAAGGTAATATGACGTTTGGTTGGATGTATTTCCACAGGTTTAATCGGTGTGGGAATTTTTTGTACCAAAGCCAATCCTTTTTTTCTATAGCTTTCATTGGTCGCATTGATCATTTCCTCCAACAATGAACCACGCAACCCTCTGCTTTTCCAAGATGGCATAGTTTTCCTCCCCTACTGTAAATGTAAGTCTTTCTTTAGTTTTTCAAAATATGCAGGTAAAGGCGCAGTAAAACACTTTTCAGAAATTCCAGACATTGCTGGCTCTGTGACCACAGGAATTTGTAATTGCCATGAGTGCAACACATGATGCTGCAATCGATAGGATTTTTTTAATTGCTTATTGGTCGCCACATCTCCATACTTTCCATCTCCAATAATAGGATGTCCAATACTTTGTAAATGTGCTCGTATTTGATGGGATTTACCTGTTAATAGTTTTACTTTTAATAAAGTATAATCTTCCGTAGCACATAAAGGTTCGTATTCTGTCTGAATAAAATCTGCATCTTCCGATGGAACCTTTGAAATCGTTACTTTGTTATGATTATGATTTTTGGTTAAATAGCCTTCTACTAACTGTTTTTTTGTCACTTTTCCCTTAACAATACATTGATAATATTTATCTATGTTTCTTTCTTTTAACAATTTTGACATCGTCTGTAATCCAACTAACGTTTTCCCGGCAATGATAATGCCGCTGGTATTTCTGTCCAAACGATTACATACACCCGGACGAAAACCTTGTAATTCTTCTTTTGTTATTTGGCCGGATTCCAGCAAATAGGAAATAATATGTTCTACCATAGAAACATCTTCCTTCTTGGCCTTTTGCGACAACATTCCAACTGGTTTATTTACAATCAAAATATGCGCATCTTCATATAAAATATCCAGTTGTCCTGTTACCTTCTCTACCTTGACTTCTTCTTGGAATTTTGCAATGGTGTCATCAGATAAAAAGCAAGTAATGGTATCTCCTTCTTGTAATTTTTCATTTCCTTCTGCCTTTTTTCCATTGAGTTTAATATTTTTCTTCCGAAGCATCTTATAAAAAAAACTTTTCGGTGCCTTCTGCATGTATTTACTTAAATATTTATCCAGTCTCTGTCCTGCTTCTTTTTCCGATACCATAAATTCTTGCATTTTTTACTTTCTCCTTTATACCATGATCGACTCTATAAAAGCGAGCACGTTTTCATGTTCTTTCTGATTGATTTCCTTGGTCTTTGCGGTTTTACAAGCATTCTCAAATTGCGAAAAATCTTTCCAAACCTTTACCTGATAGGAATCTGACCAATTCTGTACGCCTTTTTTTAAATACGCTTCCGTGGTCTTGACATCTTGTTTTTCCAACAGCATCACACCATATACATAGCCTGGTCCAACCATAATAAACTCTAGCCCCATAGCCTGTTCCGCAGAGGTAACTATCACCCCTGTATACAGGTTTTCATACGCCTTTTGTATTTGCTTCATCTTTTCATAGTTTGGGCTTTTGCCACTCCCGTACGGGAACAACAAAACAAATTCTACAAACACGCGCGCCCAAGGCAATACAAATAAAATTGCTACCACAGTAAATATATTTTTGCTAGACATTTTGTTCAATGCCAAGCCCACACCAAAAATAATCAAGGCAATACCCAAATATAATAATAAGAGTAACAAATCTTTTCGTTTCTTTTGCTGTAAATATCCATATTCACCTTTTTTCTTCCTCAAAATAACCGTTCCTTCTTTCTCTTATTTCTTTTTATGTATATTACGAATCGATTTTTTCTTTTTTGATTTTTGCTGTTGCTTCTCTTTTTGCTGCATCTGTCCTGCTCCATTTGATTTTCCATGCAAGGTTTTTCCTCTTTTAGAAGCATTTTGCTTTTTATTTTCACCTTTAAACACAGCTTGCACATTCGTCTTTTTGTTTCCACTGTTTTTTTCAGAAATATATTTTCCAGACATTTTTCTAGGTGGAATGAGACACTTTTCATCAAATCCAATCAAATCCATACGATTGGCTATTTTCAATGCTTCTTTTACCAATTCATAATTATTCGGATTACGATACTGAATCAAAGCTCGCTGCATTTCTTTTTCGTGCTGATTTCTTGGCACATACACTTTTTCCATGGTTCTAGGGTCTAAACCGGTATAATACATGCAGGTAGAAATCGTAGATGGTGTAGGATAAAAATCTTGTACCTGCTCTGGCATATAACCCAAATCTCTAATATATTCAGCTAACTCCACAGCTTCTTTCATGGTAGAACCTGGATGGGACGACATGAGATACGGCACCACATATTGTTCTTTTCCGACTAATTTATTCACCTTTTTATACTTTTGAATAAATTTTTCATAAACCTTATTTTCTGGTTTACCCATGCGTTTTAATACATTGTCACTAATATGTTCTGGCGCAACCTTTAACTGTCCACTGACATGATATGCACACAATTCTTTGATAAAGGTATCATCCGGATCTGCCATCAAATAATCAAAGCGAATGCCTGAACGCACAAAAACTTTTTTGATGCCCGGCAATTTTCTCAATTTACGCAATAGGGCAAGATAATCGCTATGATCTACTTTTAAATTTGCACAAGGCTTAGGAAATAAACACTGTTTTCCCACACAAACCCCTTTGGTTTTTTGTTTTTCACAGGCAGTGTGTCTAAAATTCGCAGTTGGTCCCCCTACATCATTGATATATCCCTTAAAAGCAGGATCTTTACTGACCAATTTTGCTTCCTGTATTATCGATTCATGACTTCTACTTTGAATCATTCTTCCCTGATGAAAGGTTAAGGCACAAAAGCTGCAACCGCCAAAACATCCACGATTACTTACCAAACTAAATTTTAATTCTTGGATTGCCGGTATTCCCCCCTGCTTTTCATAAATGGGATGATAGTTTCGCATGTAAGGCAAACAATATACATCATCCATTTCTTGTTGCGTCAATGGCAGGGCAGGAGGATTTTGGACTACATATTCCTTTTCCTTATACTGTTCCACCAAGGTTTTCGCGGAATAAGGATCTGTATTCCCATACTGCACTTGAAAACTTTCCGCATATCGCACTTTATCGTTGCTTATTTCCGGAAAAGACGGTAAGATTTTATAGTCATACAAATGGTCTATAGATTTTGCTTTATAGACCGTTCCACGTATAAAAGTAATATCTTCTATCGCAATGCCACTCTGCAATGCATCTGCAATTTCAACAATAGAATGCTCTCCCATACCATAGGACAACAAATCTGCGCCCGAATCTAATAAAATCGAACGCTTCACTTTATTACTCCAATAATCATAATGTCCCAAACGACGCAAACTGGCTTCAATACCACCAATAATAACCGGTACCTTTTTATATGCCTTTCGAATCAAATTTCCGTATACAATCGTTGCACGATCTGGTCTTTTTCCCATCTCTCCCCCTGGCGAATAAGAATCATATTTTCTATGTTTCTTATTCACAGTGTAGTGGTTCACCATGGTATCCATATTCCCTGCACAAACCAAAAATGCCAACCTAGGTCTTCCTAGCACTTTCACTGATTCTTCATCTTTCCAATCCGGTTGTGCAATCACACCTACTTTGTATCCATGACTTTCTAGCACACGACTAATAATTGCCGGACCAAAAGAATGATGATCCACATAAGCATCTCCGATGACATATACGAAATCACACTGCTCCCATCCTCGCGCTCTCATATCCGCTTTATTTATTGGTAAAAAACTCATGACAACCTCCATGTATCCCTATTCTGTAAAACACGTGTAATCCTTAATATAATAATTCGCTAAGTTACGTATTTCTGCTTCATCACCATGAAAATGTTTATCATACACTGCACAAGTTGTCATTCCGGCACGGTTTCCAGCTTCCACTCCCTGTAAAATATCTTCAAAAACCAGACAATCACTTGGAGAAACCTGTAAATCCTCAGCTACTAACAAATAAATATCTGGTTCCGGTTTTCCTGCTGCCACTTCATTTGCAGAATGTATGACATCAAATAAGTCCAATACGCCATTGGCACGCAAAGTGGTCTCAATCAAAAAAATAGAATTACTACTTGCTATTCCTATTTTTTTTCCTGCTGCCTTTAATTGCAGTAAGAAAGATTTGACTCCCAATTTTAGTGGTACCTTGGTTCGATAGGTTTCCTCTGCCATTTCATTCCATATATGCATCAATTCCTCCGGTGTTTCAGGCAACTGGAACCGTTGCTTCATATACACTGCGGTTTCATAAAAACTCATACCGTCTAACTGCTTCTGTAAATCTTCAGGCAATGTCAAACCATATTTACCTAAAAATGCAATATCTATGTCTTTCCAAACCCATAAAGAATCTACCAATGTCCCATCTAAATCAAAAATAACTGCTTTTTTATCTTTCCACATATTGTTACCTCTTTCCAACAGCTGCCAATCAAACTTTTCACTCTGCAAATCCTACATTGCAACTTATTTTCTGCAATCCTTACAAGCTCTATGCCGTCTTTTCCTACAAGACCATCTACTTGCTTCCATCCAAATTTGCTTTGCACATCTGTATTTCTTCTTCCGTCAAAGGACGATATTCTCCCTTTGACAAATTCTCGTCTAAACATAATGCACCCATAGATAGCCTTTTTAAATATGTTACTTTTTTTCCCACTGCTTCAAACATACGTTTCACTTGATGAAACTTTCCTTCATAAATGGTAACGATAATTTCCGATACCATACCTGCTTTTCTGATTTCTAATTTTGCAGGCATAGATGTAAAATTCCCCAAATCCAATCCTTTTGAAAAAGCCACAACGTCTTCTTCTGTCACTTCCCCATCTATGATTGCGAAATATGTTTTTCCAATTTTCTTTTTGGGCGATAACAAGGCATGGGCCAACGCCCCATCATCTGTAACGAGTAGTAATCCTTCTGTATCTTTGTCCAAACGTCCCACTGGAAACAAAGTATCTTTTTTATTCACCTCAAAATAATCCATAACCGTCTTTTGCATGGGATCTTCTGTTGCCGTAATACAGCCTGCCGGCTTATGAAACATGAAATATCTATACTTTTCGTATGTGATAGTTTCTCCATCCACAGAAACAGCATCTTCCTCCGGTTTGATTTTGATATCCGGTGTTTTGACTACACCCCCATTGACTTGTACCCGTCCTTTTCGAATCATTCCCTTTACTTCTGTCCTAGTACCCACACCCATGTTAGACAAATATTTATCTAATCGCATCAAAACATCCTCCATCCAGAATGATATTTATTTTTCAATTTTCCTTGTGAAGCCTTTGCCCAGCCCAATGGAAAACCATCCACACAAATAAGATATAGGCCTTTGGCTTTCTCGTCCTCCATGACAACGGTTTCGCCTTTTAAATATTTTTTTACACGTATATCTTCACAGGATAAATTCAAAACCTGGTCGTACTCTTCCATCTTCAATGCCATAGCCAAAGACTGACTTGGCTCAAAACGATTTTTCTTAAAATCACCTAAATATAGACCGCTTCTCAGTACGCGATAGCCCTTCCAATCAATTTGTGCATCTGGATAATACATCAATTTATCCTTCACTCTCACACAATTTTCCATAGCCAGCGGCATAGACACATGAGAGAAAAATTCTGCCGCCTCGTCTTCCAGTACATATGCCTTCTTTCCTGCAAAGTTTTTCTTTTGACAAGCACTTCCTTCTTTCTGTAGCAAGGAAATAAAATGTCCTTCTCCCTGCAATTTATGTGGCCATAATCGGATACAATTTTTTAGTTCATCTCTTCCATTTTCTACCCATTCTGGTCTGCCAGGTGCAAATTCATGCCACACCTGATCTGGTTTTATAATAGAAAATTCCGGATATCGTTCCAGCAAATAAGTCATACTTCCCTCATCTTCCTCTGGCGAAAAGGTACAGGTAGAATATAGAATCTTACCACCCGGCTTTAACATTTTCACTACACTGTCAATAATACCATGCTGTAATTTTTCAAAAAAAGAAACACCATGTTCTTCCCAACTTTTTACCATAGATGGTTCCTTGCGAAACATACCTTCACCAGAGCATGGCGCATCAATCAAAATCTTATCAAAATATCCTGCAAATTGCTTTACCAAATTTTCAGGCACTTCACTTACCACATAAGCATTTTTTACACCCATTAATTCTATATTTTTTAACAAAGCCTTTGCTCTGGAATTGCTAATATCATTGGATACTAATACGCCATTTCCTTTTAATTTTGCAGCCAATTCTGTACTTTTCCCACCTGGTGCCGCACATACATCCAATACACAATCTCCCGGTTCAATTGGCAATAACTGCGCAGGCGTCATAGCAGAGGGTTCTTGAATATAATACAATCCAGCATAATAGTATGGATGTTTCGCTGGTTGTACCGTATCTTCATAATAGTAACCATTATCTGTCCAAGGAATTTTCTTAAGGGGAAATGGTGAAATTTTTTCAAATTCTTCTGGGGAAATCTTCAAGGTATTCACACGCAATCCCCTAACATTTTTTTCTTCAAAACTATTGATATATGCTTGAAATTCTTCCTCTCCAAGCAACTGCTTCATTCTCTTTACATATTCTTCTGGTAATCGCAATTTTCTTCATCCTTTGCTAAATATTATTACTGGCTTTTGCCAAACAAAATACTAATCTTACAAAATGGAAAAGGGCTGTCGCAATAAACATACAAATCCTACAAAATGGAAAAGGGCTGTCGCAATAAGCATACAACCCCATCTATCATTGGATTCTTTGTGCCCGATAGCTTTCAGCCACAATATCCAACTCTTTCCCAAAATGTTCCATCTTTTTAATATTATCTTCCCGATAAATACTCAAAAATTCTTCTTGAATTTTAAGAACCTCTCGTTTGTTTGCAATTTTGTATAAATTTTCTATATTTGCTAAAATATTAGATACCAACTGGGTCTTATGTACATAATAATTCTGTGCCGCTAAAATTTCTTTTCGCACCACTGACATTTCTTCATCCAATACAACAATCGCTTCTGCCGAAGTGAGCAGTTTTTCTTTTACATGCTCTGGCATATTCCCCTTATATTTATATTGTAACGAATGTTCAACTGTAGACCAAAAATTCATGGCCAATGTACGCACTTGAATCTCTGCCCGTAATGGCTTTGGTCCATGCAAAGACTCCACGGTATAATCAATAATCAAATGATAACTTCGATATCCACTGGGTTTTCTTTTCCTAATATAATCTTTCTCTTGTACAATAACCATATCAGAACGCTTACGCAAGATTTCTACCACCTTGTCTATATCTTCCACAAATCGACAAATAATACGCACACCTGCAATATCATCTAATTTTTTTTCAACATCGTCAAGTTCTATATTTTTTCTCTGTGCCTTCTCCAAAATACTAGAAATTCTTTTTACACGTCCTGAAACCGTCTCAATTGGCGAATACTCACCAGCAAACTCAAATTCATTTTTTATGTGATTCATTTTTACCACAAGCTCATCCACTGCCAATGCATATGGTTCTAAGGTTGTTCTCCATAACTGTAACTCCATCTCTCTTCCCCATTTCTTTCATATAATCCTAACACAAAAAACGATACATTCTTAATTAAATTATAGCATAATATCTAAATATTCTCAACCGAAACCATAGGTTTTTCTTGTAGCTTCTGCCTGCCCAAACTAATTATTTTCACATATTTTGCGCAACACAGCTTTTAGATATTCGTACACTCTTTGGGCAGACGCAATATCCATTTTTTCTTTTGGCGTATGGATGTCTAAAATGTCTGGTCCGATTGACACCATATCCAATTCTGGCATTTTTCCAGATAAAATACCGCATTCCAACCCCGCATGAATTGCCTCAACTTTTGGTGTAACCCCATACTGTTCCTCATACACAGCAATCATATTGCTACGCAATGTAGAATCAACCTTATATTCCCATGCAGGATATGCACTTTTTTCTTCATATCTGCCCCTTGCTGAAACAATCATTTCTTTCACCAAAGAAGCTATATATGCTTTATAGGACTGAAGCGAACTTCTTATAGAAAAGGAAACATACAACATATTTTCTTTTGTCTCACAAATACCTAAATTTAAAGAGCTTTCCACCAATCCTGGAATAACAGCGCTATATTTTTGCACACCATTCGGTACATGATTCAAGAAAAAGATCCATTCCTTTGTATATGCCAAATCTACAACTTCCATTTCTCTTTGGGTTGTTTCTACTTCATATTCCACCTTTATATTCGGTTCCCTGCCGATCATCTCACATTTTAACATTTCATTTATTTCTTCTAATGCCGCACTTGCAACTGTAGGATTATTTACTAAAACAAGACTTTCTGCATCTCTCGGAATGGCATTGTCTTTCTTACCCCCCTGTAATTCCACCAAACAAATGCCTGTTCCGGTCTTTTCTTCCATTGCTTCTTGCAAGCAATGCAGAATTCTTCCTTGTAATAAAACTGCATTTTCTCTATTTTTATCAATTTCTGTTCCTGAGTGACCACCTTGTAATCCAGATATACGAAGAGAAACTGCATAACCGGTTTTCTTTTGTCTTTCTATTGGAAATGTACCATTTACAGACATACCACCAGCACAACTGGTTAACAAAACCCCTTCTTCCTCCGAATCCAGATTAATAAAATACTTGCTTTTTAAATCTTCTGTTTCCAATGCAATAGCCCCGTCCATGCCTGTTTCTTCATCAATGGTGATTACCACCTCTAAGGCCGGATGTTGTATGGTAGAATCAGCAAGAATTGCTAACGCGTAAGCAATTGCAATTCCATCATCTCCTCCTAGTGTCGTCCCCTCTGCCCAAATATATTGCTCGTTCATTCTAAGTTGTAATGGATCTTTTTTGAAGTCATGTTCTACACTGCTTTCTTTTTCACATACCATATCCATAT
The DNA here is from genome assembly GCA_017393285.1 of Lachnospiraceae bacterium. Lineage (GTDB taxonomy): Bacteria > Bacillota > Clostridia > Lachnospirales > Lachnospiraceae > CAG-411. The sequence continues at coordinate 2,754 of JAFORL010000132.1, read as the reverse complement.
GACCTTGCAACATTGTAATTGGTGCAGTTTCACAACCAACACTAGCATCTTTCCAAATAATTACATTTCCACAATCTTCCTGTCTATATCGTAACTGATGCTTCTTGGCAAATGCCACTAAATATGCGCTGATTGCATCCGTATTCCCTGACCCTCTTGGAATTTTACTGATTTCCTCAAAATACTGAAATACACCTGTATCATCTATTTTTTCTAACATAACAAAACTCCCTTCTATATTTTACGCATATGAAAAAAAAGGCGATGTCCCCGCCTTTTTCTTCCGTATCAACAAAACAATCTACCGATTGCTGCTTTGCTTTGTATCGTATATATCTTTAGTTTTTAAAGCTATGAATTGGTGCAGGAATTCTACCGCCACGATTTACAAAATCATCACATGAGAATTCATTCACTTTCATAATTGGTGCATATCCTAATAATCCACCAAATTCAGCAATATCTCCAACTTTCTTTCCTATTACAGGAATAATTCTTACGGCTGTTGTCTTTTGATTCACCATACCTATTGCCATCTCATCTGCAATCAATCCAGAAATGGTAGTTGCCTTTGTATCTCCAGGTATTGCAATCATATCCAAACCAACGGAACAAACACAAGTCATTGCTTCTAATTTTTCAAGACTCAATGCACCTTCCTTTACAGCATCAATCATACCTTGATCTTCACTAACAGGAATAAAAGCACCACTTAATCCACCTACATAAGAAGAAGCCATAACGCCACCCTTCTTAACTTGGTCATTTAACATAGCCAAAGCTGCTGTTGTTCCTGGTGCACCAGCTCTCTCCAATCCCATAACCTCAAAGATTTCTGCAATACTATCTCCAATTGCTGGTGTAGGAGCCAAAGATAAGTCAATGATTCCAAAAGGTATCCCCAAACGTCTAGATGCCTCTGAAGCAACCAATTGACCAACACGTGTAATCTTAAATGCTGTCTTCTTTACAGTCTCACATAAAGTACCAAAATCAGCACCCTTTGCACTCTCTAATGCAGATTTTACTACACCAGGTCCACTCACACCTACATTGATAATTGCATCTGCCTCTGTTACACCATGGAATGCACCTGCCATAAATGGGTTATCATCTGGTGCATTACACAAAATAACCAATTTTGCACAACCCAAGGAATCATTTTCCTTTGTAAGTTCAGCTGTTTCTAATACAATCTCACCTAATAACTTAACAGCATCCATATTAATACCAGTCTTGGTAGATCCTACATTAATAGAACTACAAATTAAATCTGTTTCTTTCATGGCCTGAGGAATAGAACGGATCAAATACTCATCACTCTTTGTCATTCCCTTGGAAACTAAGGCTGAATAACCACCAATAAAGTTTACGCCCACCTTCTTTGCAGCACGATCCAATGCTTTGGCAATCACAACATAATCCTCTGGTGATTTACAAGCATTGGCACCCACCAATGAAATTGGGGTAATAGAAATTCTTTTATTTACAATTGGGATACCCAACTCTTTTTCAATCATTTGTCCTGTAGGTACTAAATCTTTCGCAACTGTAGTAATCTTATTGTACACGTTCTCCGCAACTACATTTACATCAGAATCAGAGCAATCCAACAAATTAATACCAAGTGTAATTGTTCTAACATCTAAATTTTGTTTTTCAATCATCTTGTTGGTTTCTAAAACTTCATTTATATTAATCATACGGTTTTATCCTTTCTACTCAATTATAAACGATGCATTTTATTAAAAATATCTTCACGTTGAATTTTGATAATACAACCAATTTCTTCACCAATTTTTTCCAAGTCATTTGATAATCCCACAAAATCTTTTGTAGCTTCATTGACATCAGCAATCATCATCATATTAAAGTATCCTTGTACAATGGTTTGTGAAATATCAAGAATATTTACTTGATTCTCTGATAAATAGGTGCAAACCTTTGCAATAATACCAACGCTATCTTTACCTACGACTGTAATAATTGTTTTTTTCATGAATGTATCCTCCTAAACTGAATTCAAAACGCATCTCAACCAAGCTGGCCATGAAGCATCTTCAACCAATGCTCACCTGTTCGAATACACTTCAAACCTGTCAACTCGTAACGATCATTGGCTCTTTTGGGGTAACGCGTAATTAACTAATTTGCTCACTCCATAACAGTATACAACATATCTTTCGAAATTTCAAATAAAGTTATGCACAAAAACACTTTTTGTGAAACACACACAATTTTTATTTATAAAAATCCATATCCACTGTCATAAAGCAATGTTTTAAGAAATCTCATATACTGGTGTAGGCTCAAAACATTTTGCAACAGATAAAAAACCGGACTGACAGTTATAACCTTGTTGCTCTAATTCGCATTTTACTGTTTCGTATGCTAATTCCGGATAATTATTTTCCTTACTCAAATGTCCCAATATGATGTGTTGCATTTTATCATGCATCAACTCGCATAATAAATTTGCAGAAACCATATTAGATAAATGTCCTTTTCTTCCTAATATGCGTTGCTTTAACATATACGGATATGGTCCCACCTGCAACATATTCACATCATGATTCGCTTCTAGCAATAACACTTCTACATCTTTTAAATGTTCCAAAATATAAGCATCATCTCACCGGATGGTGTGTTCCCGTCCGGTATGGACTGCATTAAGCTGCAAACAGATTCCTGGACACTGGAAACCTATTCCGGCACGGACTATGTTCGCTTTGTGCCTGCTTCGGGTGAGGGCGG
>JAFORL010000131.1 GCA_017393285.1 Lachnospiraceae bacterium | reverse complement strand
TCTCTACTCATACGAACTCCTTTGCGACAAAGTTTTTCTTTTATTTTACTCTATCTGCTTCAAGTTTGCAGTAAATAAACGAATTTTGTGCGAAAAATTTTTACCTTTCAATACTGAGGTAAAGAGTTCAATCCATGTAGTTTTTGTTATAACACTTCAGATAGCACTTCACACTTTGCTGTGTGGGGACCTTTAGATACATAGATTACACAAAGCTCGTAGTTATTTACCGCTGATAGCTTGCTACGAGTGGTAAGAGCGCAGCTTCTGGCTGAACGGTTACGTTTTTGTGATAATTTACAATTGACATTGGCTTGAAATATGTATTATTATGAAAGAAGGGGACGTAGTATATGCGGCTTTTTTCATCTTGTTGCAGTAGTTTGCGAAGGAAGATGTTAGTTGCGCAGTTCAAATTCATATATTTTTGATTACTATATAAGATCCTTGCTTGAATTTTTGATATTTTAGCAAGAAGAATGGGTGCTGATTGGGATTGAAACCCTATTTCTATATTTTATAACAGATTGATAGAATGGTAAGTGGGGCGAGGGAAATGATAGATAGAATTGATTATGTTCCAGTGGGAGATTTGATAGCGCTGATGCTATGTGTATTATTATTGGTGGGGTTATTTGAAAGCTATGTGGATCAAACGATCAACTTCAAGATTTTTTTTCTTGGTATTTTGGTGGTAGGTTTATCTGCAAGTTGTCGAGTAATCTTGTATCAGTTAATTGAAATCAGAAGTGTTAGTCCAGAAATTTTTATTATACTAAAAAGCATATATAAGTTTTGTATTTGTTGTATATTGGAACTTTATATTATCTACATTATGAATATGGTGGCAATCCGAAGTAAGCTGGTTTTGCTGGGGAGTTTATGGTTGAATTTTATTTGTCTGTTTGCAGATATTATTTACGGAAAAGTCAGTATGTTTAATATATTTGAAGTATACTCGATTCCTAGCATGCTTAGTTATGTGGGTAGTGTGATCCTGTGTATAGCTTTGATTTATCGATTTCATATGCGGATTTTGAAACAGCTTCGCATTTGTTTGATTGTTTCTGCTTTTTATGCAGTTTTAGTCGTATTGATTGGTGCATGTAATCACAATGATTATTATTATACAATTTCTTTCCTTTTTCCAATTATCATGGTAATGTTGCTGTCACATGCAAACTCCTATAGCGTTCGCACAGGTGCTTTGGGCAGGGAAAGTTTTGAAAATTTTCTCGGTAAGAATAAAAAATGTACCTTAGGTTGTCTAAAGTTTTACATGCATGAAAAGACAGCTTTGCCAAAGGAAGTAGAGATTAAGTTGCGAAATTTTTGGGATAATTATTTACAAAATGTAAAATTATTTAGTCCCAATGGGCATACTTTTGTATTGGTAATTTATGACGAGGATGTCAATGAGCAACTGGGTAAATTGGTAAGTGAAAAGTTAGAAGTAGAATATAAGCTCTTTGGCGTGGATTATCGTGTTATTTCCTTTGAAAAGGAAAATAATTGCAAAGATTACAAAGAATTTCTGCGTATTGTAGAATATTTAGAAAAAAAGACAGAAATGAACACCTTTGGATTTTTTAAAAGAGATGAATTGAAGGAGTTGGATCAGGAAAATGCTTTACTACAAGAATTAAAGGATATTTATAAGCAATTTGATTATGAGGATCCTAGAGTTCTTCCTTATTATCAACCAATTAAGAATATGAAAACCAATTGCTATGATACAGCAGAATGTTTGATGCGCTTACATTTACCAGATGAAGGTTTGATCTTCCCACAGCAGTTTATTTATTTAATCGAACGAGAAGATTTGATGCATCGATTTTCTATGATTATGCTACATAAAGTTTGTCAAAGCCTAAAAAAATTTACAACTTTGCAAAGGATTTCTGTGAATTTTTCTATTGCTGAATTGAAACACAAAGATTTTGTAGAAGATTTCAAAAGGGTGATTGAGCAGAACCATATATCGTACGATAAAATTGGTGTGGAGTTTACAGAGAGTAATAATGATTCAGATTTTGAAATTATCAAACATGTGGTAGGAAAATTACGGGCTTTGGGTTGCACTGTCTATTTAGATGATTTTGGAACCGGATATAGTAACTTTGATCGTTTGTTGGGTTTGAATATGAATGTGGTAAAGTTTGATCGTTCCTTGTTATTATTGGCAGAAACAGATACATGTGCCAAGACGATTTTACATTCGTTTTCAGAAGCATTTTTGGAATTGGATTTTGAAATTTTATATGAAGGTGTAGAAACACCACAACAGGAAAATTTGTGTATATGTGAAGGACATGCGGATTATTTGCAGGGGTATAAATATTCAAAACCGATTGCAGAGCAGGAATTTGCTTTGTTTTTACAGCAAAATTCTTCAAATATACCGTAGGGTAAAAGTTCGATACATAAGAGGGGCTGACGTAATGTGAGTATCAGTTACAAGAAGTGGCAGGTTTTGTCATGATTCCTGCGACAACTTGTAAATTGTATGCAAAGTGCGGTAGCCTCTTTCTTATTTGGTAAGTAAATTTCATGTCTATTTCAAAGACACCATAGTATATGCAAGTGAATTGCTCCTGCAATTCCAGACCGGTATTCGTGTTCCAGCTTATCAGCCTACACACTTATACAAGTCAGATTTTCTCGTATTCAAACAGAAGTGCAAGCAACCATGCATTCTGTTGACTAGGGAAAACACTTTCAAAGTAACGGATCAAGAAAGGATGAATGAAGATGATACATAATATTGCACCACACAAACTAGATAACAGCTTTAAAATAACACCAGATCCATCTGGGGGATTGGCAGTGCTTTTTCAAGAATCGAAGGTATTGTTAGAAATACGAGGAGAGCAATTATGTATTCCTAGTTATGATAAAATTGCAGAAAAATATGGTGTGGCTCGTCAGCAATTTTTATGTAGTTTAGATCAACAGGATCTTTTTTTGGTGGAATTAACAAAAATGTATTTAGATGCTTCCTATGACTTCTTTCCCATCCGTTCTCTTCGCAGAGACCAGCGTTTGTCGAGAGAACAACGATTTGCCCTGATGACAGCTTGGCATTTGTATACTTGGTATCATAACAATCAATATTGTGGTACTTGCCAAACGCCTTTGGAATATCATAAGACGATGCGCGCTTTGGTTTGTCCAAATTGCAAGAGGGAAATTTTTCCAAGTATTGCACCAGCGGTTATTATTGGTGTAGTAGATGGGGATCGTATCCTGCTGTCTAAATATGCAGGAAGACCCTATACTGGTTATGCGCTTTTGGCTGGGTTTACAGAAATTGGTGAAACCCCTGAAGAAACAGTTGCAAGAGAGGTTATGGAGGAAGTGGGATTACGTGTGAAAAACATCCGCTACTATAAAAGTCAGCCGGGGGGCATTGACAGTAATTTGTTGCTTGGATTTTTTTGTCAATTAGATGGCTCAAATCAAATTACAAGAGATACGGAAGAACTGGCTATGGCAAATTGGTTTCAACGGGAGGAAATTCCGGTAGAAGATGATAATTATAGTTTGACCTTTGAGATGATTGCTTTGTTTAAAAATCATCCGGATCTCTTTCAGACAGAGTAGAAGTGTTTTGGGCTTTTTGGAACAGGGTGTGAAGTGTTTTGCAGACCTGAAACAATTCTGAAATACGTGCATTTGAATCAAATCAAAAAACATGTGAAATGTAGCAGAAAGGAAGAAATCATATGCAGTTAACTTATGTATGGAGACTGGCATGTCGTTATTTAATATTTGCAAGCACAATGTCAATAGGCACTTTTTTGATATTGTTGGGAATACGGTATTTTTATAAAAAGAATAAAAAAATACAAGACAATTTATCTTGGTATCAGATGGCGGTATTCGGAATTATTGTATTTTATTTTAGTGTAGTGCTAGGTGCGACTATTTTTGCAAGAGGAAAATACGAAACAGGTCAAATCAATCTACATTTGTTTTCAACTTATAGAAATGCATGGTACACGATGGAAATGGTTCTTTGGAGAAACCTTTTATGGAATATTTGTATGTTTGTTCCAATCGGCTTCCTGTTGCCTATGTTAAAAAAACGTTTCCGAGTTGCAAAATGGACATATTTTGGGTGCTTTTTGGCTACATTGTTTATTGAAACCATTCAATTTATCTTTCGCTGTGGCATATTTGAAATCGACGATTTGTTTAATAATACACTGGGTGGTGTGATTGGATATGGTTTGTGGTATCTATGCGTATTTGCGTGGAATCGTGTATGGCGGTTGCCTTCAGTACCTGCAATTGCGGTTTTACTATATCAATTGCCTTTACTTCTTACTTTGTTCGTTTTTGGTTGTATTGCAACCGTATATCAAATACAGTTTTTTGGAAATATTTCCTGTGAAGATGTTAGCAAATATCACAATAAAGTAAACTTTTATTGTTCTATTTGTACTTTGGAACAGAATCGTAGACAGGATACGATTTTAAAGGTGCATAAATATGATAAAAATGAAACCGAGAATATTGCCAAAGAGGTATTTTGGAATACAGGAAAATTATATGACCATAATTTTAATTATTTTGACAATTATGCTATGTATTACTCAAGAAATAATGAAGCCAGCGTGAAAATCTGGTATTTAGGTGGAAATTTGGAATATGCAGATTATACGCAACAATGGGATTCCCATGGAAATCCTGTGGGGGTAGAGACAGCTGCATCAACTGCCCGTGTGACACGAAAAGTGGAAGAGTTTGGTTTGGATATTCCATCCAATGTACTGTGTGTGAATCATAGAGATGGCAGTTATGAATGGGATATTTTAAAAACTGCAACCAACAGTATGTCCGGAAATGTAACTTGCGTATTGTCTGAGAATGATATTATTGCATCTATTCAATATTATATGTTAAAGAAAGAAAAGGAATATACTTGTACCTTGTATTCCGAGAAAGAGATCTTTGAACAAATTAAAAAGGGAAAATATAAGGCCTTGGTTGCAGAAGATGGTACTTGTTTGGGGGCGGTAAAGAGTGATTATGTCTGCTTGGAATATATGGGATTGCAGCATATCATGGATACAAAAGGATACTTTCAGCCCATCTACCATTGTGTTCTGAGAATAAAGGACAAGCAGTATACTGTGGATATGCCGGCAATTGTTTCCCATAAGAGTTAGAGAGTTGCTTTGCGATGGTTTCCTCTCGGGTCTCTTATATTTTACATTTCAAACATTTTTTGTAAGAAAATGGAAAAAACTATAAAGAATATATAAAATAAGTCGATATATTTTACAGAAGATTATACGTAGCAAGTGACTTGAAATGGACATATAAGATGGGAACTGGTCAACCATTGACTTTAGACGATGGGGAATGTACCAGTAACAGATGATTTTGCAGGAGGCAATTGTTGTTCTCTCGAAATTCTAGTATAAAAAGACTCCGAGAGCACATCTTGCTGATAAGGAGGAATTGGTATGGTAGATAATAAAATAACCAACAATACAGCTGTAGAAGCATATGGAAGCAATAGCAATGTAGTGCAAAAAGAAAATAAGAAAACCGAAGAAAAACAAGTTGAACAGAAGAATAAGGAAGCAGAACAGGCAGCAGTATATGAAAAAACAGAAACGGATGCTTCTTCTAAATCAGCAACTTACAGCATTAATAAGATGAGTCCGGAAGATAGAGAAGCACTTGTAAAACAATTGAAATCAGAGCAGGAAAATAGACAGAAGGAATTTATTTCTCTGGTACAAAAAATGTTGCATCAGCAGTCAACGGCAGCAAATATAGCTGGTATAGATCTTGATAGTGAAAGCAGTGAAGAAGATGAAGATAGTATCTGGAAATTCCTTGCTAAAGGTGATTTTACAGTAGATGAGGCAACAAAGAAAAAAGCCCAGGAGGATATTTCTGAAGATGGCTATTACGGAGTCAAACAGACTTCTCAGAGAATTTTTGATTTTGCCTGTGCTTTGGCCGGTGATGATGTAGAAAAGATGAAAGCCATGCAAAAGGCTTTCCAAAAAGGATATGACGAAGCTACAAAGGCATGGGGAAAGGAATTGCCAGACATTTCCAAGAAAACCTTAGAGGCAACCAATGCTTTGTTTGATGCCTATTATCAATCAAAAGCAAGCGAAGATACCACAGAGACGGTGGAGTAATGTAAACAGTTCGGGTAGCCCTGCACACTTTGCTGTGCAGGGGCTTATAGATACATGTATTTCGCCAAGCGCATAGCAAGTTGCATGCCATAGCTTGTTGCGGAGTAATAGATGGAGTAATGGATTGGGGGAATAGATATGGCTTATCAGTATTTTTCCGGATTATTTAACAATATGAATAAAAATAATGATTCACTTGGCTTACAAAATATTTACCAGAATTTAGGTGATTATCGCACTATTCAATCAGGTTCTTATCGTAAATTGTTAAATGCTTATTATAAAAAAGAAGATACAACAGAGCAGACTACGAACAAAAAGGCAGAGGTATCTAAGAAAACGACAAAGACTACCGATACAAAGGCCTATACTGACTTGAAAAAAGTGACAGATCAGGCAGTAAAAAGTGCAGAAGATTTGGTGGGGAGTAAGAATGCGGACTTATATACAGAGGAAAAACAAGAGGAATGTTTGAAAAAAGTAAAAGATTTTGCGAATTCCTACAATCAGGTGCTTACAAATGCAAAGGATACTGGCAACCAGTCTATTGAAAATGCAAGAAATACAATGGTAAGTCAGACCAAATCTTATGAGAACGAACTAAAAGAGATTGGGATTACCATTGATGAAAAGACAAATAAATTGCAAGTAGATGAAGAAGCGTTCTTGAAGTCTGATTCAGAGAAAATCAAGAAATTGTGTAATGCCGGTAATTCTTTTGTAGGAGCTACTATGCGGTTGGAAAGTAATGTAGGAAGTGCAGCTACCAATGCAGTGGTTGGATTAAAGACCTATGGCGCATCTGGTGCCTATAATGTGGTTTCTAACAGCGAATTATTTGACCGTTTGTTGTAAAGACAATAGATACGATTTCTATGAGTGGGAGGTAACAGTTTAGCCTTTGGCTGAAGTGTTACGAAGGGGTTTGTAGATATGGCTATCGATATCGTAAGATATGGATAGCCATTTTCTTTTTTTCCTTGCAAAATAGGGGAAATGGGGATAAACTATATAGGAGACGCAGATTTTTGAGGGATTTTTTTTGCCAAAGGTTCTAAAAAAGAGAAAAATGTTCTCTCGGAGTCTTCCTTATACCACAATTTCGGCTATATTTTCCATGGATTTCCTCCATTTCCTCGTCGTACACACCGTGTACGCACTGCGGGAATGTCGTTATCCAAGAAAAATCTATCTCAAAATTCTTGTATAAAAAGACTCTGAGAGAACATAAAAGGGAAAAGAGGGATTTTATTGGATGGAAGAGAGGCATATGCATGGTTGGGATTACAAGACAAATTTGTATCAAAAGATCAGATAAAACGTGCCTATCGAGAGAAATGTAAACAGTTACACCCAGATGATAATCCTAATCCAGAGGCTTTGACAAGATATTTGAAAGTGCAAGAGGCCTATCGATGGATTATGGAGCATGGATATTTTTCTAATCAGCAGGTGTCGACTTACACGTTTCCAAAAGTAGAAAGAGGGGCGCCTAGGAGAACTGGAAAGATTATTGGTAATTGGGAAGTTTCAGAACCCAAGTATAGCCAGTTACAATATAGACAAAAGATGTCGAAAAAATTGGAAGAAGAACAAAAAAAACGCAGGAAAGAAGAAGCGGAAAGACAATGGAAATTGTTCGAAGAAAGAAGAAAAGCAAGAAAATTACCATCAGAACGGGAAGCGGAAAAATGGAAAAAAATAAAAGACCAGCAAGAAGCAGAACGAATAGCGAGAATAATTCAAAAATTGATGGGTTTAGATTTACAATAAATGGGAGGATTGAAACATGGAAATCAAAGGAACAGAGTTATTTGTAAAAGCGTTAATAGAAGAAGGTGTAGATACTTTATTTGGTTATCCTGGTGGACAAGCGATTGATTTGTTTGATGCTTTATATGATCAGGACCAGATAGAAGTTGTTTTGCCTCGACATGAACAGGCATTGATACATGCAGCAGATGGATATGCCCGTTCAACAGGAAAAGTTGGTGTTTGTCTGGTTACAAGTGGACCGGGTGCTACCAATTTGGTTACCGGAATCGCAACTGCGAATTACGATAGCGTTCCATTGGTATGCTTTACCGGACAGGTTCCACAAAATTTAATGGGGAACGATGCCTTTCAAGAGGTAGATATCGTAGGTGTAACCAGAGGTATTTGTAAATATGCTGTTACTGTACGTGATCGAGAAGAATTGCCACGTATTATCAAAGAAGCATTCTTTATTGCGCAAACAGGACGTCCGGGGCCGGTTGTCATTGATTTGCCAAAGGATATCCAACAGGCTATGGGTACAGATGCATATCCTACTACAGTCAATATTAGGGGATATAAGCCAAACGAAGCTGTACATATGCGCCAAATCAAAAAAGCATTCCAATTATTGCAAGAAGCAAAAAAACCACTGTTTTTAGTAGGTGGTGGTGTGAATATTGCCGATGCCAATGCATTGATGGAACAATTGGTAGACAAAACACAAGTGCCAATTATCACAACCATTATGGGTAAAGGTGCTGTAGATACCTTGCATCCATTGTATTTAGGAAACATAGGAATACATGGTAGTTATGCAGCCAATCATGCAGTGACAGAATGTGATTTGTTATTTTCTATCGGTACAAGATTCAATGACCGTATTACAGGAAAGACGAGTGAATTTGCAAAACATGCAACCATCGTGCATATTGACGTAGATGCAGCTTCCATTTCCAAAAATGTAGCCGTAGATGTACCGATTGTAGCAGATGCAAAAGTAGCATTGGAAGCCCTTCTTTCTGTTGTAGATAAGAAGCAGGAAGCACAAAAAGAAGCAGAGGAATGTAAGAAGTGGAAGGAAAGAGTGTTGTATTGGAAGAAAAAATATCCAATTCATATGCAGACCCAGGAAGGTCTTACACCTGAAAAAGTGATTCTTGCGCTCAATAAACGATATAAAGATGCAATTGTAACCACAGATGTGGGACAAAATCAATTGTGGACAACACAATATTTAGATTTGAATGCCAACAAGAAATTATTAACCTCCGGTGGCTTGGGAACCATGGGATATGGTTTACCTGCGGCAATGGGAGCCCAGTTTGGTAATCCGGACAAAAAAGTCATTGCAATTTCTGGTGATGGCGGATTTCAAATGAATATACAGGAGATGGCTACTGCCGTGGTATATGAATTACCATTGTTATTGATTGTCTTTAATAATGGGTATTTGGGAAATGTTAGACAATGGCAGGAATTATATTTTAACAAGAGATATTCCAGCACCTGCTTACGTTGGAGAAAGTCATGTGAAAGAAACTGCATGGATGCCAGCAAGGAGTGTCCGAAGTACACACCTGATTTTGTGCAATTAGCAGAGAGTTATGATGCGAAAGGTATTCGCATTACAGAAGAATCCCAAATAGAAGAAGCATTGGCATTTGCAGATGCAAATACAAAAGGACCGACGATTGTAGAGGTAATCATTGATCCTACGCTAAATGTATGGCCAATGGTTCCAGCAGGAAATACCTTAGATCAGATGATTATGGATTGCTAGGAGGAGAAAAATGAAAACAACAAAGAGATGGGTATCGTTATATGTAGAAAATCAAGTGGGAGTATTAGCAAAGATTTCAGGATTGTTTTCTGGGAAATCTTATAATTTGCAAAGTCTGACAGTTGGAGAAACAGAAGATCCAACAGTATCTCGCATGACAATTGGTATGTTGAGTGATGACCTTACATTTGAACAAATAAAAAAACAACTGAATCGTTGTGTAGAAGTAATCAAAGTGGTAGATTTTACAGACGCTGCTACTTTAATGAAAGAAATCTTATATATAAAAGTAAATTGTTGCAGTCTTGCGGATAAGGAAGAGATTTTTAGAATTGCCCAGGTATTTAAATTAGATGTAGTGGATTATAGGGGTGAGACTTTAGTTGTAGAATGTGTAAAAAATGATGATGAGAATAATGAAGTCATTGCTTTGTTTAATCGCACATTTCCAAATCGTATCGAAGTAGTTAGAGGTGGAAATGTAGCGATAGAGAGAGCTTAACTGCTTGTTCTTGTAATGTTTATGTACTGTAACGGTTTGGCTGTTGGCTGAACTGTTACAGTCATTTTTATTAAGACGTAAATTATAAAAAATATAGCAGAAAGAAAAATTTGTAAAATAAAGGTTCTCTTGAAATTCTTATATAAATAAATTTCGAGAGAATAGGATAAGTGATATGGAGGAAGAATTACCATGGAATTATGGGACATTTATGATGCAAACAAACAAAAAACAGGAAGAACCATGAAACGAAATGATTGGAATATGCAAGCTGGAGATTTTCATTTGACGGTTCTAGGGGTAATCCAGAGACCAGATGGAAAATTTTTAATTACCAAAAGAGTAAAGACGAAATCTTGGGCACCTGGTTGGTGGGAAGTGTCAGGTGGTGCTTGTCAGGCTGGCGAAGAGTCCCAAGAGGCAATTCGTAGAGAAATTAAAGAAGAAACTGGTTTAGATGTAGCAAATGCCAAGGGTGGATTGTATTATACATATAAGAGAGAAAATCCAGAAGAAAAAGATAACTATTTTGTAGATGTATATCGATTTGAATTGGATTTTTCGGAAGACGAATTGTGTTTGCAGGAAGCAGAAACTGATGGGTATCAATTGGCAACCTTAGAAGAGATTAGAAAAATTGGTGAAGATGGTAAATTCTTACATTATCAAAGTATCAGAAATGTTTTCGAAGGAAAATAGAAAGAAGGCTGAACTGTTACAATTTTTCTATGAAATAATCGATGGTAAGAAGGTGACGTATGAGAACGCATAAAAAACAAAAGAAAAAATATTTACAACGTTTTGCATTTATGGCGGGTTTCTTGGGTGGTTTATATTATTGGCAGACAGCAGGAAACCCTATGCAGCATTTTATTGTTGCTGAAGAGCAAAATCAGGTGGCTACAGTTGTCAGCAATGGGGCAGTGAATGATGGAGCGATGTCTGTGGAATACAAAAGTCGATTTGTGGAAACAGACGATGGCGATTTATATTATTTTGATGCACATGGAAATAAGAAAACTGGTTATTTTAAAGTGAACAATAATTATTATTTTGGCAAAAAGAGTGGTAAATTGGTGGTTGAGGATTGGAAATATGTTTCTATAGGAGGGAAAAAATATAAATTATATTTTGACGACCAAGGAAAACAAAAACAAGATGTTTCAGATGAATTAGGGGAACAATCCAGTTATCGCTTGGCTGTAAATATCAAGAAAAATATGATCGTCGTATATGCAAAGGATGGCAATCGAGGTTATACCATACCAGTAAAAGCCATGGTTTGCTCCTGCGGTGTTGCCGGACACTCCACGATTATCGGAAACTATTCTTATTTACGAAAAACGGGTAAGTGGCATACTTTGTATTATGGAACCTATGGAAAATATTGTACAAGAATATCAGGACCATATTTATTCCATTCCGTAGTATATGCTAAAAATGGTGATAGTTATTCACTGAAAGCAGAGGAATACAAAAAATTGGGTAGTTTGGCTTCCCATGGTTGTGTTCGCTTATCGGTAAAAGATGCAAAGTGGATTTATGATCGAGCAGGAAAATGTACAGCCACTTTATACAGAAAATCCGAAACGATGCCATTAAAAAAGCCAAAAGCAGAGGAGCCAGTTGTTGTAGGAAATGGAAAAGTATATGACCCTACAGATTCAGATGTAAACTAGAAGGAGAAAAATGAAACATACAGTAGTTGGTATTGTTGCCCATGTAGATGCTGGAAAGACTACATTGTCAGAAGGTTTGCTATATACCAGTGGAATGTTACGGAAGCTGGGGCGTGTAGATCATCAGGATACATTTTTAGATACATTTTCTTTAGAAAAAGCACGTGGAATTACGATTTTTTCTAAGGAGGCACGTCTACAATGGAATGATTTGAAAATGACATTTTTAGATACGCCGGGACATGTAGATTTTTCGACAGAGATGGAGAGAACATTGCAGGTTCTGGATTATGCCATTTTGGTAGTCAATGGTGCAGATGGAATACAAGGGCATACGAAAACTTTGTGGAAACTGTTAATACATTATCGGATTCCAACTTTTATATTTGTAAATAAGATGGATATTGCTGTGCAATCCAAAGACGAAATGATGCAGCAAATGCAGGAGCAGTTATCTGGGAATTGTATTGATTTCACAGAAGCTGCCCATGGGACAGATACTTTTTATGATAGTGTGGCTATGTGTCATGAAGAATTGCTCAATGCATTTTTGGAGCAGGGTTCTGTATCGGATTTGCTATTGCAGAAACATATCGCTGCTTTACATGTATATCCTTGTTATTTTGGTTCTGCGCTGAAATTAGATGGATTAGAAGCATTTTTAGACGCCTTGGAGCAATATAGCAAAATGCCGGAATACAGTGAAGAATTTGGGGCAAGAGTCTATAAAATCACGAGAGACAAGCAAAATATGCGTGTGACGCATATGAAGATTACAGGCGGTTCTTTGCGTATAAAAGATACTTTGACAGGATTGGATAAAAATCAATCAGAAGTATGGAATGAAAAGGTCAATCAGATTCGTTTGTATGATGGCGATAAATTCGAGACGACAGATGTGGTTGCAGCTGGTGAAATATGTGCTGTTACAGGACTGACAAAGACATTTCCAGGGCAAGGTTTAGGCGTGGAAAAGGTGCAACAGCTTCCTGTATTGCAACCAGTATTGCGATATCGAGTGGTTTTTTCGGATGATGTCAATCCAAGTGCAGCATTTACACAGCTTCGCACTTTGGAGGAAGAAGATCCGCAGTTGCAGGTGGTTTGGAATTCGGAATTGGCAGAGGTGCATATGCAACTCATGGGAGAAGTGCAAATTGATATTTTAACAGCAATCATCAAAGAACGATGGGGATATGAAATCACATTTGATGAAGGTGGTATTCTTTATAAAGAAACCATAGCTGATACTGTGGAAGGCGTAGGGCATTTTGAACCCTTGCGTCATTATGCAGAAGTACATTTGCGTATGGAGCCGGGAGAAGCAGGAAGTGGTATGCAATATGACATAGATTGCAGTGAAGATTTGCTGGATAAGAATTGGCAAAAATTGATTTATACACATATGCAGGAAAAACAACATCGAGGTGTGCGTATTGGTGCCCCTTTGACAGATGTAAAATTGACTTTGGTTTCGGGGAAAGCTCACAATAAGCATACAGAAGGTGGAGATTTTAGAGAAGCTACCTATCGAGCAATTCGGCAAGGATTAAAGTATGCCAAAAGCACGATTTTGGAACCTTATTATAACTTTCAAATTCGTTTGCCGATTTCTTGCGTTGGGCGAGCTATGCAGGATATAGAGAAAATGTTTGGCAAGTACGAAATGCCGGATATGATGGATGATTTTGCCTTCATCAAGGGGAAAGCACCGGTATCTACCATGCAGGGATATTTGCGGGAATTACAAAGTTATTCCAAAGGGCTGGGTACTTTACAATGTGAAGTAGCAGGGTATTTTCCATGCCATAATCCAGAAGAAGTGGAAACTGCAATCGCATATGATAGTGAAGGGGATTTGGAAAATCCTACCGGTTCTGTATTTTGTTCTCATGGTTCGGGTTATTTGGTTCCTTGGAATCAGGTGTATATGTATATGCATCTGCCACTGGAACAGGAAAAAAAGCAAGTAGAAGAAATACCGATACAGGTAACCCGCGAAAAGATACCTACAGAAGCGGACGAACAGGCATTGGAAGAAATTTGGGTTCGTGAATTTGGTGGCGAAAAAAAGCGATTTGATGATTACGGAAATGTATATTATAGAGAAGAAGATCGTAAGACCATTTCAATTCCTAAGGAGTCTTTGCCTATAGATGCCAAGTATCTTTCAAAAAAGAAAACAAAAACCCAGAAAGAATATCTATTGGTAGATGGTTATAATGTCATCTTTGCTTGGGAGGAATTAAAAGAACTTTCTAAGATTAGCTTAGATGCTGCCAGAGGAAAATTGTTGGATATTATGTGCAATTATCAGGGGTATTGTGGTATTTCTGTCATTGTAGTTTTTGATGCATATAAGGTAAAAGGAAATCCTGGTTCCGTGGAGCGATATCACAATATTGATGTGATTTATACAAAAGAAGCGGAAACGGCAGATATGTATATAGAAAAAGTGACACACAAGATTGGCAAAAAAAATAAAGTTACAGTTGCCAGTTCCGATGGTTTAGAGCAAACAATTGTTATGCAACAGGGAGCTTTGCGGATGTCAGCGTTGGAATTACAACAACGCGTAAAAAGAATAGAAGAAGATATGCGATCTTTTGTTTGGAAAGAAACTTAAGAAAGCAGTGGATAGCTTCTTGGCAAGCGAGCTTGCAGAAGCTATCTGTTGACAATATTTTTACACTGCTGACACCATAGTATTTCTTGAAGTGTCATGCGCTTACCATACTTTTATTATACTGCTAACATCACGGTATTTCTTGCGGTGTCATGCATGGTAACGGTATATCCTATTTTATTTTTTTAAGAATCGATCCCACGCAACGTAATTATCTGTATAGGATAACTGGATTTGATAGGTGTGTTCTGGACCATCGATTTCAATGCTACAAGCACCATCTGCAACAGCGTGGATCGTATACAAAGAACTTGTGCCTGATAAACTGTCAAACATTTCTTGGTATTCGTTTGGTTCTACCACCACATCACCTTGGGTTTGAGAAAGATTGCCATCGGCATCGTACACTTTATAGCTTTCAGCAATAAAAGATTCAATGGAAGCATTGGTAAAGGTGACTAAGACAGAATTTGCACGCATGTCGTGAATATCTCTGTTGTGAGGATTGTCTGCTAATATGGTAACATTGTCTAAATCCATAGAAAAAGTTTGACCTTGTAACTGTAGTTGTGCAATGACAGCTTCTTGAAAAGAAAACCCGTTTAATGTATTTTTGCATTGGTATTTCATAGCTACCTCCTTGTTTAGGTTGTTAGAATACCTTCATTTTATCAAGATTAAAATAAAAATACAAGAAAAAGATAGAATGGGTGTTTGCTTTTGCATAGAAATGTGTTACTATTAAAACGTTGTGTTTTCATTTTGCTATAAGTTGATACAACTTTAGATTCAAGAACCACTAGTAAGGTCCTAAAAATACAAGAAAAAATGGAGGTTAAGATATGAATAAGAATTGGAAAAACAAAAAAATCATTCTTGCAAGTCTCATGGCCTGTGTCATGTTGACAACAATTGGGAGTACAAAATCTGAAATCAGCATAGAAATGCCTTTGGCACATACTGCTACTTATGATGTGACAACAGAACCGGCTTCTAGCGATGCTGCAGCAGATACTGCAACAGATTCTTCAGTCTTGAAGGATGAGGCAATTTTATGCAGTAATTATTTTTCGTATGGGGAAGGTAGTGTATTTGTTACCATTGAAAAAGATGGTGGAGCAACAGAAGATACGCTTGATGAAGGCACTACAGATAATATAGATGATGTAGATAATCTAGATGAAGTAGTGGAAACACCGGAAGCAACAGACAGTACGGAGATGACAGAAGGTGCGGAGGATACAACCGAAGCTACACAGGGAAGTATGAACAATACTGGTATTGCTTCTAGTTTGAATTTGATAGATGCTTGTTTCTCGGAAGACGAAAAAATGGCAATTCAACAGGGAACTCACAGAGAATTAAAGATTATTTTTCATCAAGCACAAGAAAATGAATTAAAAAAAACAGATTTGACACTTTTGGAAGATGTATTAAAGGACAGTAAAGAAAATAAAAAAGAATTGACATTTTCAAATTATACGCAAATCTTGATTAAAAAGAAAAATCTAGAAGATAGTAAATGGGAAAATCTTACAAAATTACAAGGGAAAGTAAAAATTAGTTTAGATGTTAATCAGGATGATCAAATGATTGGAAATACTTTTTATTTGGCAGCCTTGAAGGACGATACCTATGAACTGTTAGAGGATACAGATAGTTACATGGAAACAATCACCTGTGAAATTGACGGAAGTTATACTTATGCAGTGTGCTATGAAGAAGAACAGGAAGAACCAACTGTAACAGAAGCTCCGAAAAAACAGGAAAACTTCTTTGGTCAGTTGTTGCATGATGATTTGTGCGTATGGCATTTCTTTATTGTTGGTATTTTCGTAATTGGCTTGACATGGATTTTAGCAATTCGTTCTAACAAGGCAAGAGGTATTGTTTTGTTGGTGGTTGATCTTTTGTGTGTAGTTTTGGCACTTTTGGGACATTGTAAATGGGATTGGATTGTTACCATCTTTGCAGTTGTGGTATTGACAGCTTTGCATGTGTTAAAATGGAAATTATCTAGCAAAAACATTTAAAATAGCTTGCATTTACAACAGGACTATGTTATACTAATCGCTGTTGTAAGGCTCGTTGGTCAAGCGGCTAAGACGCCGCCCTCTCACGGCGGAAACAGGGGTTCGATTCCCCTACGAGCTGTTGACTGTTTATATAAACAGCCCAACCCGAGAAAGTAGAACCGATTGTTATAGTTGGTTCTATTTTTTTATGTAATAGGAAATTGCGATGCAATTTCCTATTACATAAAAAACGCTCCGCGAGGATGCGCAGACCGCGGAGATGGAGTTAATTGCTGCGCAATACCGCGGTCGC
>JAFORL010000130.1 GCA_017393285.1 Lachnospiraceae bacterium | reverse complement strand
CCTGAATAATACTAATATAGGTAAGTATGCCAATTAGTATACACATAATAATTGAAATAAATCGTTGCATTTGTTCTCCTCCTTATATTTTAACTGCACTAAAAACAAGTGCGAATGAAATGGCTCACTTTACATGTTTTATCCGTTATCTAAAATTCCTTTCTTTGATACAGCACATATCATTTCTACTGGTATAACTGTTACACCTAATACTATGTGATAGAGTAATTTCAAGAATTTTCTTGTACAGTATTTGCTCGCCTCCTTCGTTGTTAATTTTTGATATATATCGTATGTGTGCATAGTCGAAATAACCTTGCTTCTGCAAAGTGAAACCACAACGAATTATTATAACACATATTTTGCTTTGTGCACGTTTTTGTCCTAAGTGTAGCGTTTTTTGTCTTAAGTGTGCATTTTTTGACCTAATTGTGTGTTTTTTTCTTTTTTGTTATAATAAAATAGTGGTGTTTGGAATCGTTTTGATGCCTTGTGAGAAAAATGGGAAGGGCTACAAAATGATGTATGAACTGTCAAAATTTTGTGGAAATGCATGAAATGACTTGCATGGTAGTACAATAAGAAAAAAGAAGGGATGCTAGTATGAAAAGAAAGATAACGCTAGGTATATTTTGCATATTTTGTGTTTGTTTGGTCTGTGCTTTGACAAAAGTAATTTTGATTTATGTTACCTATCAAAAAGGGAATGCCATATATGGACAAATTGCAGATACCGTTGCGGAAGAAATAAAAGTGGATTCAGAAGTAGAATGGTATGCAGAGAAGCCAAAAAAGAAAGGGCAGAAAAGCACAAAAGAGTCCATTACGGATCCAGTGCTCAAGGTGGATTTTGCCAGCTTACAGAAAAAGAATCCTGATATCATTGGTTGGATTTATATTCCGGATACAGTCATTAGTTATCCGCTTTTGCAAACGACGGATAATGAAAAATATTTGCATAAAACCTATGATTTGCAAACCAGTATTTTTGGAAGTATTTTTATGGATTGTCAAAATCAGGCAGATTTTTCTGATCAACATACGATTATTTATGGACATAATATGAGAAATGGCTCTATGTTTGGCTCTCTCAAAAAATATTACGATGCAGATTTTTTTCAAAAACATAGAAAGATTTATATCTATACACCAAAAGAAAGTAGAGTGTATCAAATTTTTTCCTGTCATGTAGCAAAAGCTGGAGGATCAGTATATCAGACCGATTTTACAGATGGGAAGGCATTTTTACAATTCGCAGAGGGGTTGCAAAAAAGCTCCTATTATCAAACCCAGGAAGAACTGGAAAAAGCTTCGAAACTGATTACCTTATCCACCTGTACGGGAGCGGAAGAAAAACGATTGGTGTTGCATGGAATTTATATTGGAAATGTGGTTCAATAACACTTGGCTCTATTGGTTGACAAAGATTTAGCTATTTTGATAAAATAGAAGAGTAACAGTTCGCCCATTTTCGTTCTTTATAATAAAGAAGAATATGAACGAACGGTCATATGCAAACACATATATAGGTGTCAATTTAACATGACATGTTTCTGTCTGAGTTGGATTGCCAATAGGGAAGTTGGTTTTAACCGGACATGACTGCCTCGCAATCACCACATTGTATGAAAGTGAAGGAAAGCTATTTTTATATGGTGATATCGCAATATTGACAGGATGATAGCCGGAACATGTAAGTTAGAATTGGTGAAAAGGGAAACAGGTGAAAGTCCTGTACGAACTCGTCACTGTAAGCAGTATGCAAGTGCAAAAATGTCACTGAAATAGATGGGTTGGGAATATGTAAAAAATTCTGCCATAAGACCACTTGTTGTGTCTTGAAATTTTGGGAAGGCTGTACTTGTAATGTACGAAAGTGAATTGCATGCAAGCATGTATTCTGGTGATTACGGAAAACACTTTTATAGTACGAAGCTGTAAGTCAGGAGACCTGCCTATATGTGCAAGTATTTTTTTTGACACACGAGTAAATTGGTCATAAGAAAGATGTTTTGCTGTAGCAGGTCAGCCTTGGGTTGAATCGTAACGACATCTATGTCCATTTACCCGAATTATCTTATTCATTCAGGAGGGTAAATATTCATGAAAAAACAATTTTTACAAATGGCTTGTATTGCAGGTTTGTCATGCGCAATGGTAGTGACAGGCTGTGGAAACCAAAAAGGAACAGCCCCAAAGGATGCTGTGCAACAAGAAAGCAGCACAAGTAAAGCAGATCAGGAAGCTGCAAAGAAGGTTGCAGATTTGATTGACGCGATTTATGTGCAGGAAAGAACAGACGAAACGGACCAACAATGTGCAGATGCTAAGGCGGCGTGGGATGTCTTGACAGATACACAAAAGGCCTTGGTAGAAGGGGAATATGCAGATCCAGATTATTTTGGAAGAGATACCGGGGATGCCTCAAAAGATGATCCTAGAAATGCAGATGATATTGGGGATAAAGAACTGTTGGTAGTCAGTTTTGGAACTTCCTTCAATGATAGTCGTGTTGCAGATATTGGAGGAATAGAGAATACTTTGGAAAAAGCTTTTCCGGATTGGTCTGTAAGACGAGCTTTTACTGCCCAGATTATCATCAATCACATACAGGCGCGTGATGGAGAAAAAATTGATAATGTGCAACAGGCCATGGAACGTGCAGTGGCAAATGGTGTAAAAACCTTAGTGGTTCAGCCAACCCATTTGATGCATGGTGCAGAGTATGATGAACTGATGCAGGTGGTTAATTCTTATAAGGATAAAATTGATAACATCCAAGTAGCAGAGCCTTTATTAGGACAGGTGGGAAAAGCTGCTACGGATATTAACGAGGATAAAAAGACAGTGGCAGAAGCTGTGGTAGCAGAAACAGTTGCTGATACAGAGTATGCATCTCTTGCAGAAGCAAAAGAGGCAAAAACAGCCTTTGTATTTATGGGACATGGTACTTCTCATACAGCAAAAATCACATATAGTCAGATGCAGGCACAAATGCAGAATTTACAATATGACAATGTATTTATTGGAACCGTAGAGGGTGAGCCTGAGGAAACTGCCTGCGAATCTGTAATTGAAGCAGTGAAAAAAGCCGGTTATCAGCAAGTAATTCTACGTCCTTTGATGGTAGTTGCCGGAGACCATGCGAACAATGATATGGCAGGGGAAGAAGCAGATTCTTGGTTGAGTCAGTTTAAGGCTGCCAATGCATTTGAAAAGGTAGATACACAGATTAGTGGATTAGGTCGCATTACAGCGATTCAAGATTTATATATTGCCCATAGCAAAGCGGTTATGGATAAGGAAGGAAAAGAAACTGCTGACACCCAAACTACAACATCTGATTTGAAGGACGGTGAATATCAGGCAAAATTCACCACAGATAGCAGTATGTTTCACATCAATGAGGCCTACAAAGATTTGGGTACTTTGACCGTAAAAGATGGAAAAATGACCATGCATATTACTTTGACTTCTAAAAATATTGTCAATTTGTATGCAGGAACCACAGATGAGGTAGAAAGTCACAAAGATGACATATTAGAGCCAGTGGTCGATACTGTAACATACGACGATGGAACCACAGAGGAAGTGTATGGCTTTGATGTTCCGGTTCCTGCATTAGACCAGGAATTTGATCTTGCTTTAGTGGGAACGAAGGGAAAGTGGTATGACCATAAGGTAAGTGTATCTGTGGAAAAATAGTGGCAAATTAGCGATGGTTTGAACTGTTACGAAAGGGCAACTGCGGTTGCCCTTTTTTCCATAAAAGAAAGGAAATGCATGAAAATGAAAGAGAAAAAATACTTGGTCGGGGGAATCGTATTACTGGGCATTGTAAGTTTATTGGTAGGCGCGTTATACATATGGAAGAGACAGGAAAATCCCAAGACACAAACTTATACAGTGGAGGTATCCTTGGAGGGCGGAAGTGGCAGAGCCAGCATTACTTCTCCAACTCAAGTAACCATAACCAACGGAAAAGCGGAAGCCCTGATTCAGTGGTCAAGTCCTTACTATGACTATATGATTGTGGGAAATGACCAATACCAACCAGTGCAGAAAGAGGGAAATGCACAGTTTCAAATTCCAATCCAATGGGACAAACCCATGTCAGTGATTGCAGATACCACAGCCATGAGTCAGCCCCATGAAATATCCTACACACTTACTTTTTATAAGGATACGTTACAAAAACAGACGGGCAATAAGAATCGGGGGAAAGCTTCTACAAATCAAAAAGAGGCTTCTGTTACCGCTACCCCAAATCAAAAAGAAATCCATTTGGATATTAGCAAGGAATTGACGTATGAAGGAAAAGAACCTTTAGATTTTGCAAAAGAGTTTCGCATTGACCGTTATGCCAATGGCTATCGTTTGTTGACCATTGGACAGGATCGCGCCTATTTGATTGTGCCGGAAAATCAACCTGTGCCAAAGGATTTGCCGGCAGACCTATGTGTCTTGCAAAGACCCATTTCTCATGTCTATCTGGCTGCTTCTGCTACCATGGATATGTTTATAAAAATGGATGGGCTTTCTGCCATTGGATATGTGGGAACGAAGAAAGAAGATTGGACATTGGAAGAAGCAAGAAGTGAGATGGATGCGGGAAGGCTGATTTTTGCAGGGAATTATCAGGCACCGGATTATGAGTTACTCTTGTCAAAGGGTTGTGATTTGGCAATTGAAAATACCATGATTTATCATGCTCCAAAAACCAAAGAAGCCTTGGAAGCAAGGAAAATTCCGGTTCTAGTAGATTATGCCAGCTACGAATCGCATATTATGGG
>JAFORL010000018.1 GCA_017393285.1 Lachnospiraceae bacterium | reverse complement strand
TACTGCATACATTCTAATTGACACCAAAACCAAGTAACTTTGTATCTTTCCCTAAGACATACGTTCTCTTTTTAACTTGATCACTAGAATTACCTTCTACTACGGTTACTGTCTTTGTCTTCGGATTATAATCAGTCACTATGCCAACATGTCTACCACTATTGGAAGACGCACTATAAAAGAATGCAGTATCTCCTGCCTTTGGTGTATATGAGGCAGTTGCCTTCTTATATTTTCCTTTATTCTTGTAAAGATTCTCAAAATTTGCTGCCGATGCCAAACTTTGATCATGTGGATTTGTAACCACTTTTCCAGAACCTGTCAAACCACCTTTATACAAGCAATTCAAAGTAAAAATAGCACACCATGCTGCAGAGGTATCTTTTCCATAATACCACTGATTATACTTTGTATGATTATCACCTTTTTCTTGATAACCAATCTGTGATAATGCATACTTGGCTGCTTTCTGACCTGCTGCAGTAGCAGTAGTCTTGCTTTGATTTTGACTTTTTATCGGTGTACCTTTTCCCGACCCAGATACAGCGGTTTTCTTCGCTGTACTGCTATTTTTATACAAGGAATCATCTATCTTATCTTTTTTATATTTATCTCCCGTTTTCTTCTCTGCTGCTTTCTGGTCTACTGCATTATTCTTCATAGTGACCTTTTCCGCATGTACACCAGTAAAGTAAGAAATCACGTCATTTTCCATATTACGATATTTTACAGTGGCCTTTTCCAAGCCTGTTCCCATATTTTCAATAGCCTTGGCTTCCTTTTCCATCACCTTATACCAGTGTTCTATCTTCTGCTTTACCTTTTCGGTATTCATACCATATGAATCCTTCTCAATTACAGCATATACATGCTTCATTCTATTAGCAAGATTCTTTACCTCTGTAACGTAAGAATCCACAGATATGTCTATTTTTTCCATTTTTTCTACATTCGTTTTTAACATATTTATCTCACTTTCATTCCAAACTCAGCTTTATTTGCCATTTCTTCATCTGTTCGGGCATAAACCTACCTGCATTCTCTACAGCTACTTGATACCTAAAATTACCTTTATCTAAAGCTAGTGAAGTTGCCATAGCATTATTTTAAAAATATATTTCTCTCCGCCATACGACGATTATATAATCCTTGATTCCATTTACCATTTGCATGACAATATTCTAACATTTTGTCTGCAATCTGCTTGTTCGTTCTTGTTCCATTTGCAGTTAAATTTTTCAATCCACCTGGACCTAAATTATATGTAAATGATACCAATGCACTATACTGGTTCGCATTCCAATGATACTTTGACATATATTGATCCACATACCTCTCGTACACCTTGATATCCTCTAGGAATTGCTTATCTGCCTGCTCCTTTGTCCAAACAGTACCAGCAGAAACACCATTATGTCCATATCCTACAGCATAGCTGGATCCATCCTTATATGCATGAGACCTGAATCCTTCTTTTTCCTTTATAAACTTAATTACTTCTTGCGTGGTCTTTCCGGTATATGCTTTTGTTTGAGCTGTACTGCTATTTTTATACAAGGAATCATTTATCTTATCTCTTTTATATTTATCTTCAGTTTTCTTCTCTGCTGCTTTCTGGTCTACTGCATTATTCTTCATAGTGACCTTTTCCGCATGTAAACCAGTAAAGTAAGCAACAACATCATTTTCCATATTATGATATTTTACAGTAGCCCGTTCCAAGCCTGTTCCCATATTTTCAATGGCCTTGGCTTCCTTTTCCATCACTTTATACCAGTGTTCTATCTTTTTCTTTACCTTTTCGGTATTCATACCATATGAATCCTTCTCAATTACAGCATATACATGCTTCATTCTGTTAGCAAGATTCTTTACCTCTGTAACGTAAGAATCCACAGATATGTCTATCTTCTCCATTTTGTCTAAATTGATTTTTAACATAATAATCCCACTTTCATCTCAACATGGAAATTCATCCCTGTTAATACTCTTCCTTTTTCATTTTTTTAACTTTTTACCTGTTGGCTTTATACCTATTCCCAACCTATCTCCAACAATTAAGAAATTAAAAGCCTATCATTGTAATATTCTTATTATCTGCCTTTTTAATTGCTTCTGCAATATCATCCATTGCATTTGCAAGCTTTACAATCTTTGTAGAGGTATTTTCAATGCTCCTTACCAAAGTCATAGCTTTTGCATAATAGTTATCCGATGCTTGACCTTCCCAAAATTCAGCATGTAATTTTTTAAATTTCACTTTCAACTGTTCATCTGCCACTACTTTTAATTTTGAAGCAATATCCTTCAATTCTTTTACTTCCTGTTTTGACTGTTCATAATTTAACTTAATACTTGTACCTGCTGACATCTCACTTCATCCCTTTCTATTAACTTAATATACAATCATCCAAACTTGCAACGATTTGCTGACTTACTGTTTGTTGCGTTGTTTCATAATTCTGCATTGCCTGCTTTAATTGTTCCATACGCGTTTTTAACATTTCCAAATCTTGCTTTGTATCAACCGCAAACTCATCACGTTTTCTTCGGAACTCATCTCCTGCTTCTCCTTTCCAGTTGGCTTGTGCACAATCACTGGTTAAGATATTATCTGCAGCTATGAAACCATTTTCTATGGTTTCGATATATTGATTTATCTTATTCATTTGATTTTTTACCTGTGCGTAATCGACCTTCAATGTTGCCTGCATATCCTTCTACCTCCCTAAACATTCACCGAAATATCAATGGCATCAATTATAGACACTACCTTTTTTTCTACACCATCATACTTGTTTTTTGATTTTTGTACTTTTTCAGTTAATTGATCCATCATTTGAACATCTTTCATTATTCTATCAGCACACTCCAACATTTTTGATTGAAACGCTGCACTGGCATCACCAGTCCACATAGTATTCAATTCTTTGATTGCGTCTATAAGTAAATTGGTTGTTTCATAAGCTTCAGAACTCTTTCCAATAGTAGATTTGGAACCTTGATAAGCTGAATCTAACTTATTTGTATCTACTTTTAATATTACGTTATTCAGACTCATTCTTTTTCATCCTTTCTTTACATAAATGTTCTCTCCGTATCTTTTTATACCAAAAGAACATTATAATATACTATTCAATATATTTTTGGTCTCTCCTAAATCTGTGTATGATAAATTCTCCTGATATTGCTCTATATTTGAAATTTCCCACTCTTCCATTAAATCAATATCTGCATTATCATACTCTTGTATCATTCGTTCCATACCATACTGCATGTTTTCTAGCGATTTACAATCTTTCTGCAAATCCAGCAATGCCTCTTCCAACTTAGTCTTTAAATGATTTGCATATTCTCCCTCCATGCAATATGGTATTTCATTATAACTCTCCTCTAGTCTAAGTGCCAGTTTTCGCATATAAGAATGAACATCTTCTAGGTCCGTACATACCGTTTTCATTTTTTCTAAATCTACAAAATACTTCAACCTGCGTCCACTCCCTTCGAATTTTTTTCGTCATATAAATTGCATTATAACATATTTTTTTCATATGACCATAACCGCACTTTCATATATTTTGACAACTGCAAAGCAGTCATGTCTGCATAAATTATAACAGTTCAGCCTGGCAGATGACGCATCAAATGCATCTTTTTTTTTTGGGTTGAACTGTTACTTCTTATAATCAACAAGTCAAGGTTCTTGTTTAAAATCCCGTATCTATTATATCATTTCTTGACTCATGCATTTTTCATTTGAATTAAAGTACAGCATCTTCCAATGCATTAACTGCAGCATTTGCTTCTGTATTAGCAGCTGTGTAGTTAGCAACTGCTGTATTCAATTCCTGTACATATTCTTCTAACTTAGCTTGCGCAGTATTTGTAGCCTGTACAAGCGTTTCCAACTTTGCTTGGAAAGCTGTTGCATCTGTACCTTGCCATGCACCAGTAACACCTGAAATGATGTTTGTTACAGCAGAATTTACTCCCTTTACTTCTTCTCCTGCCTGGCTAAAACCGTTGATTGCATTTTTCATATCACTTTCTGAAACTTTTAAACTAATTTGCATTTTTATTACCTCATCTTTCTTATTTTTATTTTACGTATCTATTATTGGTTATCCTGTTACACATACTTTTTTCATTTTCATTTCACATTCTGTAGTGACTGCGAAGCAGTCAAATCTTTTTATATTAAACAAATAAGTTTGCATTCTTTGACTCGTTTTCGCTATATGTGTTAATAACCTTTTCTAAAGCAGTGATATATGTTGGAACTACAGAAGAAACGATTTGTGCATATTTATCATGTAATCCGTTGTAGGTTGTTCTAAATGCTTCCTGTGCATCTCCATCCCAAGCTGCATCTAATGTTTGGAATGCTGTTTCCCAGTTTTGAAGGTTTGTTTCTAATTGTCCTTTTACTGTCTTTAAGTTGTTTAATTGTTCCTCTAAGCTACTTTGTGTTAATTGTAAATCCATTTTTAATTCCTCCTAATTCTTTTTAATTCATTTTTTTAGACCATTCTTTTTTGTCTGTTCCTTTCGACACTCTTAGTATATCACACTATATTCCAAATAGTACAAACACTGATAAACGGTTTTTTTTACTGATAAACGGTTTTTTCCCCTAAAAAACAAAGAGATTGTCGTACTTCTCAACAAATATACGACAATCCCTATAAGGAAATCCGAACTATTCTATTATTTCAAATACAAACTGCAACTGTCCAATCCCAATTACTTGTTTATTTTCTATTTTTACTCTACCATTCACTTCTTTTTGTTGCACATAAGTATGATTAAGAGAGCCTAAATCTTCTATATAGTAAGCATCCCCTTGTCTGATAATTCTACAATGCTTTTTAGATACGCTAGAATCATAATCTATCACAATATAGTTCGGGTTCATACTTGCATTGCTTCTTCCAATTACAATTTCCTCTACAATTTCCTTTAAAAAGACACAATTACCAGCTTGGTCTTTCAAAGAAATAGTATGTTGTTTCATAGCTTGCGGTGCACCAATCATAACCGTTTTTTCCGTTTCCTCTTCTGGTACATTTTGGAAAAAGTTAATACTGACAGTACGCTCTGAATCACCAGAAAAATTATCTGCCATATTAGCATTTCCTGCATAGCCATTTGGCATCATTTGTGGTTGTATGGATGGATTTGGTATCCTGTTGGATTGCATACTCGCATTTCCACCAAAACCAAACTGTCCAGATTGTGGTCCATTCATATTTCCACCAAAACCAAACTGTCCGGATTGTGGTCCATTCATATTTCCACCAAAACCAAACTGTCCGGATTGTGGTCCATTCATATTTCTAGGGTTCGGCTGTCTATTATTCTGCATTGGTGGCATTTCCATAATCGTTTTTTCAATCTCATCTTCCATTTGAATAAAACTTCTGGCAGTAGGATCCATACGCGAACGATTTTCTTGTAACAATTTTCCCCCCTGTACATTCACGTCATAATCTACCATCTGTTCAGGGCCACCTCTTCTACCACGACCAGAATCTCTGGTAAAAAAATATACAACCAGACACGCAATTGCTACCAATAAAACGAACACTCCCACAACTGCAGCAACCATAAGTGCTACATCAGATGTAAAAAATGATGCATCTGTCTCTCCTGCATCTTCCATAAAAAGATTTGGAGCAGGCGTAGTCGTCTTCGGATTTGGTGCCATAATCAAATACACTTTTTCTTTGTCAATACGTATGGTTTCTTTATTGTCTAATTTTAATTCTATACTAATTGGCTTTTCTGTTCCATCCAATAGCTTATTGGGTACTTTAATTCGTAACGCCAAGCTATTATATATATCAAATATGTATTCACATACTCGATCAACGGCATCCTCTCCTAGCAAATAACCATTTCCGGTATCCACATGTGAAGCTTCAGAAAGTGCATATAAATTTTCACTCATATCTTCTTTCTGTTTCTTGTTACCACATCCCACTGTATAGATTGGATATTGGTCTTTTGATAAGGAATCAATCTTCTCTTCCAAAATACCACTAGTATCTCCTGCATTATCTCCATCTGAAAATACGATAACACGCTTGATTGCTTTGGAATGATCCATTTTCAATGTATCAAGTGCTTTAGAAATTCCATCTCCAAGATTTGCTTTGTTTTTTTCAAATTCAATATTTTCAAATTCCTCCATCAAAGCGTATCTGTCATCTGTAAATTTTACAAGCGTTTCTGTTTTATCACCCATGACAATTAAGGCAAACTGATCTAACTCCCCTTTTTGATCCAATGTATTTTTGAATACATTCGTAAGAAATTCCTTTTGTTGTTTTTTCAGAGACATGGTACTATCAACCAAAAGTACAGTCTTTACACCACATTCCTGTGCACCTTCCATATTTGTAACTCTACACGTTTCTGAATCAATCAAACAATCTGCAGATTGGATACGACTCTCTACATTTCCAACCACAACTTGCAATTGTCCTTTATAAAAGAAACTTTCCAACAATGTACTCAATTTATCTCCTTCACCTTTTATTATGGCTGTATGAAGAAACAATGCACAAGTCAATACACTGCATAGACATACAAAGTACATCACTTTTTTTTTCATCTAAACACCTCTTCCCAATGTTTTGTTGGTTACTATCTATTTTTAAGCATTCACATTCCTTTTGCACATGTATTCTATATGATTGCACAAGAGAATCTACGGATTGAATTACGCCATAATGATTCTACTTCCTGTATGGATACCATATTCCATTAAAGTTTTATTCTTCGCCATAACATTTCCCATATCTTCTGTGCAAAATATCAATTCTTTAATTTTTCCATCAAACTTGCACTGTTCCTTTTGGGTAATAATTTCTGCTACTTCTTCTATCAAAACACCAATCGCGGCATTTTCATCTAATGTAAAATCGTAAGTTTTATCAATTACAGGTAAAAATACATCTACATATATCATAAGATAACTCCTTTCATCCATTCATCCATTATTTTTTCAAACAAAGCATGTGTATAAAAATATTTTTTACAGGTATGATTTTCAAAAATATAAAAATAATCATGTAAACCTTCCCGTGTAATAACCAAATCACAATACTCCATTTTATGTATAAAAACTTTTATTTTTGTTACAATACTGTCTGGTTCCAGTTCCTGCATGCTACCAATCTCACATGCCAATTCCTGCTCCTCCGGGCTACTTTTCTCAGGTAAATATTCATTTTCTGCCAACAAATTGACAAAGGCATTTTTCTCCTGATAAAAAAACTGCACCGTGTCTTTTCTTGTATTGGAAGCTTCACAGGCTAAAAATCGTTGACCAAAATAAAAATATTTATTTTTTCTTTTTTTTGCAACTGCCTCTACTTGCATAATCACATTTGCATTTCTGATGTCATCCACAATGGTTTTATAGGGTTCTTCAATCATAAGCTGCCCATCTTCAAAGCGAAGAATATGACTATTACTCATATGATAAATTTCTGAAATTACATCTTCTTTTGTAAGTGGATGTCCAACACTCAAACCAATAAATCCGCTTTCATTTAAATGGGCCAATAAAATTTCTATGCCCATTTTACTTATACTGTAAGTTTCTACATTTACTTTGATCATGTTATAACTCCTTGATTGCTTTCCTGCATCTTCGTGACATCGGCAACGTAATGCCTGATTCCAATTCAATCATATCTTCTTCCCAAGATACTTTGACCAATTTTTTCTGATTAAAAATGATACCTCTATGACATTTACAAAAGTAATCCGGTAATTTTTTTTCCAAAGAACTAATGGTATCGTAAAAGCCATATTCTGTATTCTCCAAACCTAAAAATATTTTTTTATCTCTTGCTTCAAAATACAGAATTCTCTCATAAGGTATATTCATCTTCTCACCTTTATATTCTACAGAGAAATAGCCCTTCGTATCTTCTGACTTATCGGAAAATAGATGCATGATTTCATGAATTTGCTCTTGCACTTCCTTTTTTTTCATAGGACGTAATACCAAAGAAGCAGCCATGATACTAGGTTTGATATAACGCATGGGAGAAACTGTAGCATCAGCAATCAGCAGAATTGCTACATTTTTATTCTCCCTACGTATCCTCTCTGCAACTTCAATTGCACCATCTAGCGTTACATCAATATAAGCAACATGTAAAATCGGATTGGTATCTAAATATTCAATAAAATCATCAACATTATCATGGATAATGTACTCCCATTGCTCATCATTGCAAAGCGCAATTTTTTCTTTAGAGACTGTTTTCATATATTCATTTTCTACTTTGCTTTTATTTAAAATCCCCAAAGAATTCATGCATTTCCTCCTATTTAGCTAACGGCACTATAACCTTGCATGCAACCTCTTCATCTTCACTCGTAGGTGTATAACCAATTCCGGCTTTCAAAGATTTATTTTCTTCCTTGTAAGGAATATTGGTAAATTTGAAAATTCTTTGACCAGCTGTATTTCCACCAAAATGGATACCTGCCTTGTAATCCTTCATATTGATAAATGCTTTTCTTCCGGCTAACAAAGCTGTCTCATCCACATCACAGTTGATAAAGAAGAAAATATTATGATACATACCTTTTTCTGTAATATTTTCCATAAAGCCGGACATTTTTCCAACCCCTTCTTCTGGACTGTAAATGCTTCGCATAAAGACGGTAAGATTTCCAATAAATATGAAAATTGGTTTTTCCTCACGCATTCTTTGATAAATTTCAATTTCATTCAGATCATCTTCTTGACATTGTTTTTTGATTTTATTTCTGCGTACAAACTCTGGTGTAAGTCCTTGCCAATAGTCAAAAATTTCACTGTCTTCTGTGTAATATGGGAAACCATAATTTTCAGCAGGTTTCTTCAATCTACCATTTGCTTCATCAAATACGCAAACATCACATTCCATTCTGGACATGGCTTCCATAAGCACTCTCATGAAGTTATTCTTTCCGCTCTTCTTCTTACCGGAAACCATATAGCAATAAGTTCTGCTCAAATCTACATAAGCGATAGATGCATCCAATTGATTATATCCAATTGGAATTTTGCTGCCTTCTTGCAAATATTCTGTATATTCTGGTAACCTTGTGTATTCTGCCAAAACAGGTTTTTCTGGTATTTCCGGAACTCTCTTCGCCCATGGGCCATCCCACATAGCATTTAATTTTTCGCAAACAGCCATAATCTTTTCTGAACGGGCATAGTCATCCTCTGCTGGCAATGCCATCGCTGCCTGGAATTCCAATACGGTTCCATTCCAGATTGCCAATCCACGACCCTTGATATCTTCTTCCGGCATAATTTCCAATCGATTGGTTCCCATTGCTTCCATATACTTATATCTATCACCCATTTCCAAACAGATGGTTGTCTTAATATTGTCTTTCACCTTATTAGGTATTTCTGAAGAACCCACACCTGCTGCTGAAATTAAGAAGTAAATACCATATCCTGCAGCATCTCTGGTTAAAGATAAGATAAGATCTGCATATTTATCTCCTGTCTTTTCTCTAAAGTTTGCCATATTATCAATCGCCACAATAACTGCCGGAATGGTTACGCCATGCACCTGCACATATTGGCTATAATTACCACCACGGAATAATTGCTTTCTTTCTTCCAACATTTGTGCAATCATATGAAAACATTTGTTAATCTTGTCCATATCACTTTCGTACATAACACCACCAACATGGGCTGCATTTTCAAATGCACCTAACATCTGGCTACTAAAGTCAATCAAATATAAATTCAATTGTTGTGGTGTATATCTTGTAATCAAGCCATATACCACAGACTGCAAGAAGGTACTCTTACCTGAAACAACACTACCACAAACCGCATGATGTCCGTTCTCTGAAAAGCTGATTTTCAATGGGAATTGTGCCTGGTTTTCAGGATCATCACATAAACCAATTACGGTTTCCAGATTCCATTTTCCTTCTATTGGTTTCCAACCATTTTCATCATAGCAATGCTCTGCATAGCCGTCTAATTGATTCAAATATAAATCAGTTGGTAACAATGGCATCCATAATTGAATATTGTGGGTGTAGCCATTTTCTTTTGCAACTTTATCCAAATATTCTACTACTGCATCTAACTGGGTACGTTCTTTTAATTCTGGCAGCTTCTTAGAATTTTGAATTGCACTTTGTATAATTTGGTCTGCAATTACGTCAACCTCTTCATTCTGTGGATCCCATAACTTCACAAATTCGTCCAAACGTAATCTGTTGTACTTAGAATCTGGGAAATCCAATCCCATTTCCTGCAATACCAAAAATACTTCTTCATATAAACGCTCTTTGGCATCTACGGTTTCCTGAATTTGAGAAATGGTCATGCCATTCTTTTCCATGGCAATACACATTGCTTGTACCAACTGAGAAATCCATTTCTTCTTTGCTTGCTCTTTCTTCTTAATCTTGGTCTTGCTACCGATAATCGCAGCTTTTCCGTCTACGGTCAACATGGTAGCAATGTTATCCTGCTGTCCCATTTCGGTTTCATCATAAACAGCACCACTCCAACCGGATTGGAACAACTCGTAAATTTCATCATTACCAACCTGCAAATAACATCTACCTGACTGGGTAATGTAGGCAGCATCCGGTTTATGTAACATATCCTTACTATCCGCTTTATCTGCCACACGCAAACACAATCTAAACTTCGTATTACTCCAGATATTATCATCTACTGTACCACTCGGTTTCTGTGTTGCCAAAATCAAATGTACACCCAAGCTTCGTCCTACCTGCGCAACACTGATTAATTCCTTCATGAATTCAGGTTCTTCTCTCTTTAACTCGGCAAACTCGTCGATAATAATGAACAAATGTGGAACCGGTATACTCGCTTCATTATTTTTCAATAAACGGGTGTATAAATTGATATTATTTACCCCATGCTCATTAAAGATTCTCTGACGACGTTTGTTCTCACTCTTAATGGAAACCATGGCTCTTCTAACCTGATTTCCTGATAAGTTAGAAATCTGTCCAATCAAATGTGGTAAACCGGTAAATAAGTTAGCCATACCACCACCCTTAAAGTCGATTACGAAGAAACCAACATCATATGGGCTGAAGTTTAAAGCCAAAGAAAGCATATAGGTCTGTAAAGTCTCACTCTTACCGGATCCTGTTGTTCCCGCAATCAATCCATGTGGTCCATGATATTTTTCATGAATATCCAGATAACATTTATTTGAGCCGGCTTTCCAACCAATCATAGCCTTCATGCTTTCATAGGTTCTATTTTTCTTCCAGCGATTCAAAACATTAAATTCCTCTAAGCTGGATACACCATACATTTCAAAGAAATCCAAACTGTTTGGAATTTCTCCATTACTATCCATCTCTTTTACTTCAATAGATGCCAAACCTCTTGTAAAGTTCTCTAATTTTTCTTCTGATACGGTATCAAATTGTACCGGCACTTTGCTTTGCTCACCTACAGAAACGTTATAGAAACCTTTAAAGTACTGATCATTTTGTATAATTTGTTCACAGGCATTTGGCAAATCTTCATATTTGTCTACCATCAAGAATGTAATCAAACCATATTCTTCTTTTTCTTCAAATATGTATTTCGATAAGAGCTCGCCCTCCAACAATTCCGGATTTGCAAGGAACAATATGTACTGTGGCTTTACTTTTCCGTCTTTGGACTTTTCTTCCTCTCTCATACGAATAATGTTTGCCACTTCAAAAAATACATCACTGGCTTCTGCTCGGTTTGTTGCAAAATATCTACTCTTTTTATCCTCTGCCCAAACATGAGGCAACCATTTTGCAAAAGACCAGTTCTTCTTATCTACATCGCTTTTTTCATCATAAGCTACGATTAATTTTACATCGGTATAACAAATAGAAGATACAATTTGTGCAATAATAGTTCTTGCTACTTCTACTGCTCCCGCTTTTCCTTCTCCACCAATAATACCAATCAATCGGTTTTTCGCTAAATCTACACCAACCGGTACATTTTTCAGCTTTTTATATTGTTCTTTAATACTCTTAGGCTTCTGTGCCAGGAAGTCTTCTGATACGCCAAATTTGAAACCTTTTTTTGGTATCTTTATGTCAGCTTGGAATTCTGCGTCACCGATACCTAAACGGACAAACAAAAAGTCATCATGTGTATCGTTACGATTCCACAAAAATGCACTATTGCTGTTATAAGAACAACACTGGGTCGCATCCGGATACGCTTCCAAAAGCATCTTTGTGTTAAAATCATACTTTTCTTTGATAAATTCTGTGGTTTCAATCAAGTAATTACTGTAAGCACTGAATCTTGCTTCTTCCTCTTTTTGTCCTTCTTCCTTGGCATATTTTAAATTCACGACAGCCCAGGTAACACCTAAAATTGCAGAAGAAATTGCGGTAATCATACCGGTAAACATGGTAATACCTCTTCTATTTCCGCCACCAAGCACCATCATCATACTACCCATCATCATAGGAATAGCCATTGTAAAGGAAGGTCCCAAAGTCATCAGCAATGGTTTCTTCTTTTCTTTCTTCGCATCAGGCGCTGGTTCAATTTCTATATCATCCGTATATAAATTCAAAAGATTTCTAGGTGCACGATGGAAATATTCCTTCGGCATTTTATAATTTCTACCCACACCTACCATGGTATCATCCGGCATTTCATATGGTTTCATCATACTATTATTGATTGTCATCTCATTCAAGGAGCAAATACCTAAAATATCTCCCAAATAAATCAAATGCAAACCAAAAATATTGATTCTATCGCAAAATTCCAATTGCTTCATTCCGCGCATACGTTTATCATTGACAAAAACACCGTTGGAACTGGTATCTTCAATTACCATTCCTTGTTGATTTCTATAAATTCTTGCATGTCTTCTGGATACCAGTTCGAAAAAGCTATATACAATACTATTGTTTTCATCTTTTCCAATGGTTACATCAGACGAATATGCAATATTATACTTGCGATACACCTGTAAATAGGTATCTGACTCCACAACAATAATCACGGCGTTGCCAATATTTCTCATGGCGATTTCAAACACATCACCATTGACCAATGGCACACCATAGGCTTTCTTATCTTTTCCTTTAATTTGATATCTGTAGTCTTCTAAAAAACACCACTGACCATCCACAATTTCCATATACACTTTACAGTTATCAGAAAAACCAAAGGTTTCTCCCGCAATGATAATCTCATGATTGGCATTGTCAATATTTGGCAGTGCAAATTCCTTACATGCCTGATCGGTATAAACCATCAAAATATAATTCATTCTTTCACCCTTCCATTTTATCGTTTTCTATTGAAGTATCTTTTATCTAATGCAAATAGAAAAATAGTAAATTCTAATCCTCCAATAATAACCTTATCTCTAGAATAAATTTGTCTACTCTGACCTCCATCAAGCCGTACTTTTTTTCCACGGCTTTTTAACATTGTTCCATTTGAAGAATGCAAATCTTCTAAATATACACCTCCATTTTGCGCAATAATTCTGCAATGCTTTCCAGAAATCGTAGGACTATTTAAGACGATATTATTTTCTTTTGCTCGTCCAAATGTCACACTTTTTTCAGGATCAAAGACACTGTCTATTTCAAATGTCTTTTCTTTGATTTGAAGCATAATTTTTTGATCCATGCGAAACTTTTCTCCATTTTGCTGCAATGCATAATCCAATGCTTCCTCTCTCAAAATAGAATACGCCGCTTCTTGTCTCTTCACAACTTGATTCTTTTTTATCTTTCTCAATATGGTTGACACAATACTTGCAACCACTACCAGTATTCCAAGTAGTATTTTAAAAATCATATGCGTTCTCCTTTATATTGGAATCCAATTGCAACTCTGTCTTCTATTATAAACCATAAATGTGATAAAGTAAATTTTCTTTTAATTATATTGTAATATTTTGTACATATTCGCCAATATTTCTGTAACATTTTTTTGTAAAATACTAGAAAATACATTTTTTAGTATGTGCACCTACCGGAAGCAAATACACGAATAAAACTTTTTATAATAATAACCATAAAGCCACCAATAACAATTGTATTCCGAAAATACAAGGCATACCAATGATAAAACTCTTATGTTGGGTCTTATGGCGAAACACATGCATACCATACATAGCGCCAATACTGCCACCAATAATCGCAGAAACGAACAAAGTGCGTTCCGGAATTCTCCAGGCATGTTTCTTTGCCTTTCTTTTATCTATTCCCATCAATGCAAATGCTATGATATTTGCCAAGAGGAAATATCCGATGATTACGAATTTCATTTTATCTTCTCCTTTTCATATAGTGTGTTGATTGCAGTGGCTTTCAGCCCTGTAAACTGCCCACCTTTTAGGTGCATTTTTGTAGGAAAGCCTTGCTTACCCGTTTTCTGACCTTCGCTTTGACCTGACGTTCTTTGCTTCGGTCGAAAACTGTACAGTAGGAACAATCAACTGTTTTATAAACCAAAAAGTAACTTGCAAATCATATATACCACAAACGCCACAACCCAAGCAATTCCGCACTGTCCTAGCACAACAAAAACAGCCCATTTTTGTCCCAATTCCTGTTTTACTGCTGCAATCGCTGCTACACATGGAGTATACAAGAGACAAAATACCAATAAGCTGGCACCTGCCGCCTGACTATAAATGGTTGCCACCTGTTCAGCCGAACCATAAATCACAGTTAAGGTAGCTACTACACTTTCTTTGGCAATAAATCCAGTCAACAAAGCTGTAGTAATCTTCCAATCTCCCAGTCCGATGGGTTTAAAGAATGGTGCCAGCCAACCACCGATTAAGGCCAATATACTGTCCTTCGAATCCACCACCATATTCATGCGCAAGTCAAAGCTTTGCAAAAACCAAATGATGATTGTCGAAAGAAAGATAATGGTAAATGCACGTTGTAAAAAGTCCTTTGCCTTATCCCAAAGCAAATGGGCTACATTTTGCACACCCGGCATACGATAATTTGGCAACTCCATAACAAAAGGAACCGCATCCCCTTTAAATAAGGTTGCACGATACAGCAAGGCAGTGAGTATGCCTACTAAAATCCCCCCAAAATACAATAGCACCATAACCAAGCCACTGTATCCCGGGAAAAATGCCTGGGAAAAGAAAGCATATATTGGCAATTTTGCAGAACAACTCATAAATGGCGTCAACAAAATGGTCATCTTTCGATCTCGTTCAGAAGGCAAGGTACGACTGGCCATCACCCCTGGAACGGTACAACCAAATCCAATCAGCATAGGCACAATACTTCTACCGGACAAACCGATTTTTCGCAATAACTTATCCATAACAAAAGCCACCCGTGCCATATAACCACTATCTTCCAACAAAGACAAAAAGAAAAAGAGGGTTACTATAATAGGCAGAAAACTCAAAACACTACCCACACCTTCAAAAATTCCATCTAATACTAAAGATTGCAGGGCTTCGTTTACATGGCCAGCTTTCATAACTACTTCCACTGCCTTTGTCACTTGCGCAATCCCCATTGCCAGCCACTCCTGTAACATGGCACCAATCACCTGAAAAGTAAGAAAAAATACGGTAGCCATAATACAAATAAAACTTGGAATCGCAGTATATTTTCCCGTCAAAATCTTATCAATTTTCTGACTACGAATGTGCTCTTTGCTCTCTTTCGGTTTCACCACGGTTTCCTGACATACCTTGGTAATAAAGGAAAAACGCATATCCGCAATGGCCGCTGCCCGATCCAAGCCTCTTTCCTCCTCCATCTGTGTACGAATATGTTCTAATGCCTCTGTTTCATTTGCCGTCAAGTTGAGTTTCTTTTCTAAGAGCTGATCTCCTTCTGCAATCTTAGTAGCTGCAAACCGAATAGGCACTTTCGCATTTTTTGCATGATCCTCAATCAAATGCATAATACCATGGAGACAGCGATGGACTGCACCATTGTGTTCTTGGGCAGAACAAAAATCCTGTCGACTTGGACATTCCTGATACTTGGCAACATGAAGGGCATGTTTTACCAACTCATGAATTCCCTCATTCTTGGCTGCAGAAATAGGCACTACCGGAATTCCCAATCGTTCCTCTAATTCATTGACACGAACGGAACCTCCATTTTCTCTCATCTCATCCATCATATTCAAAGCAAGTACCATAGGAATCCCCAGTTCCATCAACTGCATGGTGAGATACAAATTTCGTTCAATGTTGGTTGCATCTACAATATTAATAATCCCCTTTATATTTTCGTGCATGACAAAGTCTCTGGTGACAATTTCCTCACTGGAATATGGTGACAAAGAATAAATACCAGGCAAATCTGTAATCAAGGTATTGTTCTTTCCCTTGATTTGTCCATCCTTTCGGTCCACCGTAACGCCTGGAAAATTTCCCACGTGCTGATTGGAACCTGTCAATTGATTGAACAAGGTAGTCTTTCCACAATTTTGGTTGCCGACCAAAGCAAAATTTAAAAGTATCCCCTCTGACAAAGGATGTTCTGTTTTTTTACAGTGGTATTTCCCATCCTCTCCCAATCCCGGATGCGGAATGGTTTTCCGGTGTGGCTTTTTTTCTACTTTTTCCTCTGCATATTCGTCTAAATCTGGTAATTCTCCGATTACAATCTGTGCTGCATCAGCCAAACGCAAAGTCAATTCATAACTATGCACCCGCACTTCTACCGGATCTCCCATCGGGGCATATTTTACCATGGTAACTTCTCCCCCCGGCAATAAACCCATATCTAAAAAATGTTGTCTTAATGCACCTGTACCTCCAACAGAAATAATAGAAGCACGTTTTCCGATTGGTAACTCTTTTAACGTCATTTCTACACCTTCTTTACATACTTTAAAAGTATTGTCAGTAGATAGATTCTGCAAGCTCGCTTGCTAAGAAGCTAATCTGCTTAACAATCTCCCCGTATGAGCAAGTAGCTCCGTTAGGAGCGGATTGCGAATACGGACAGCTGTGTCAACAGCTGCTTTTAACATAAACCTACTTTCATTACACTGTAATTATTATATACAATTCTACACGTTTCCGCAAGCAATACCACAAATAGTGTATTTCCACCGTAATAATTCTTCAAGTCTTTCCACTAGTATTTTTTATACAAATATAGTAAACTATAAGAAGGATTACCAATAAACAAAGTATATTCTCTTGGGGACTTTCATACCAGGCATTCCCGCAGTGCACACATGGTGTGTACAACATTTCCGCAGTGCGTACACCGTGTGTACGACGAGGAAATGGAGAAAATCCAAGGAAAATATAGCCGAAATTATGGTATGAAGAAATTTCAAAGAGAACATATCAGACCAAAGGAGGTTATCACTATG
This sequence comes from Lachnospiraceae bacterium, assembly GCA_017393285.1. Classification (GTDB taxonomy): domain Bacteria; phylum Bacillota; class Clostridia; order Lachnospirales; family Lachnospiraceae; genus CAG-411. The sequence goes on along the minus strand of JAFORL010000018.1, from coordinate 1,966 downwards.
AAAAAACCAGAAGAAATGACAATTACAGAATTAAAAGAATATGTGAATTCCCTTACCAATGAAGAATTCGAAGAATTCGAAAGAACCTTTGACGTAAGCCAATATGATGAAGATATGGATCTTGCCCTTCTATTAAAAGGCTCTCGTTTATATGACTATCTTCGCTACAAAAACGGAGACGACATCACCGTTGAATTGTAATAGTAAAACAGGAAAGGGGTTACTGCAATCTGTGACAACGCAGAATGCAGTAACCCCTCTTTTATATATTGTGATGACTACGAAGCAGTCACGTCTGTTTATTGTGGTGTCAGAATGCTGACATCCCCATTTACTTAGCAGGCATATACTTTCTGATTGAACCTGCAAAAGATGCGAGATTACGTGTTTGAATAATTACCTTTCCACTACCGGTAAAACTATTTACAAGCCCTTCACCAGTTGTAAATCCAAAGGCGCCGGAAGCGACTTTAATGTTGTAATTTAAACTCTTATCCCAAGCAACTACATGATCGTTATCAATTACCACTGGTCGTTCCGGTGTAACTTCAATCTCAATCATATCCCCAAAAGCATTCACCAAGACGTCACCATAGCCTTCTGTTTCCATAACGAATAAACCACCTGTACCACCAAAAAGTGCAGCAGAAATTTTTTGTCTTACCATCTTATAATTTACTTTACTGTCACTGGCAAGATATGCACCTGTATTCAATCGATATTGTCTTTCACCTACTTGCAAACGAGTAATTTTACCCATAGTAGCTGGTGCAATTCCAATTTCAGAAGAATCAGTTTTACCTACTGCTTCTGTAATAAACATACTCTCTCCACTTGTAAGACTTCTACCAATTGCACCTACAAAACCACCCAGGCCACCACCTTTAGAATTCATCTTTCCACTAATGTCTACATCTACCATATAAGCCATAGCTCCACGCTCTAACTTAATTGTTTCTCCATTTCCTAATGCTACCTTTGCCATAGGGCAATTTGAATCTCCAATTAATTCGTATCTCATATTTACTTCCTCCATTATAATTTTCTGAAAGTGCTTTCTTCTGCAGCTAGGCTACTCTCATAATTTCTGACCGGTATGCGCATCTTATCCATTAAAACAACTTACGCATACAGGTCAGCTTGCATGATTCATCTACCGGCAACACTTTCTTTCTATATTTAGGCATCTACTTTGGTTTTCTTGTGTATATTTTCACAAGTTCCAAACCCAACTCTATTTTATATTATTTTAACGACGAATACAATTCTTTTTTATATTATTTTAACGACGAATACAATTCTTTTTTAGCCCTTTGGCAGAAAATAAAGATTTGTATGCAGACTTCTTGGAAGCCGGCACTTTTACCACAATCTTACCGGACAATCCCGAAAAGGCTCCACTACCCACCTTGGTAATCTTTTTGGAATTGACCTTAATTTTCTTAATCTTCTTTGCCTTTGCAAATGCCTTGGCACCAATGCGCTTCACGTTTGCACCGATTACAATAGTCGTTACCTTATTGTCATTTTTCCAAACATTTTTTCCAATTGCAGTTACATCATATTCATTCTCACCAATGGTAATGGTATCTGCCACCACAAAAGATTTTTTAGAAGAGACTTTTTTTATCACTGTTGCCGTATTATTTTTCTCACTGGTAACTTTATATTTTAAGCCTCCTACAACTTTGGTAGTTGCACTAGCTCCAGTATTCTTTTCACTGGTTTTTGTGTCACTTCCCTGACTTGCAGTTGGGCTATTGCTTGCATTCGGATTTGCACTGGCACTTGTGTTGTTGTTTCCATTTCCTGCTGTATTGCTTGCAGTTCCTCCAAACTGTGGATTAACGATTTCTGTTCCAGCTTGTGTTCCCACTGGGAAAGAAACCACTTTTTCACAACCTGCATATTGATTGATTCCTTTTATTTTTAGGGTTACTTTTTCATTTGTATCACCGGAAATCTC
>JAFORL010000129.1 GCA_017393285.1 Lachnospiraceae bacterium | reverse complement strand
GTGTCAGTAGATGGAGGTATTTATGAAATTTGAAGAAATATTGGATATTTCACCTTATTCATTAAATCAAGAGGAAAAAAGTGCATTGCTCACAGAAAGATTGGTGGAGTTAACGAAGTATCATCAGGAAAATTGTCTGGAATATAGAAGAATGCTAGAGGCAATGGGAGTATGTGTTTCAAACATCCATGATTATAAACAATTACCGTTTTTGCCAGTCAGACTTTTTAAGGATTTAGAGTTGAAGTCTGTAGCAGATGAAGAAATTGTCAAAACCATGACTTCTTCTGGTACAACAGGACAGGCAGTGAGTAAGATTTATTTGAATCGTAATACGGCGTCAAATCAACAAAAAACCATGGTGAAAATTGTGCAGGAATTTACAGGGTCTGCACGCATGCCAATGATTATTATTGATTGTCCTAGTGTAATTAAGAACAGAGCAATGTTTTCGGCAAGAGGTGCAGGAATACTTGGTTTTTCTATGTTTGGAGCAAAAAAAATATATGCGTTGGATGATGATATGCGATTGGATACGGAAGGGCTGGAGCATTTCCTAGCAGAACATAGTGGAAAGAAAATTTTGTTATTTGGTTTCACATTTATGATTTGGCAACATTTTTACAAAGAACTTTTACGTTTAAAACAAGAAGGAAAAGTATTTGATCTTTCTCAGTGTGTTTTGATTCATGGAGGTGGATGGAAAAAACTTGTATCTCAAGCTGTGAGTCATGATGAGTTTCATAAGAGATTGTATGATGTGTGTGGATTGAAGGATATTCATGATTATTATGGAATGGTAGAACAGACAGGATGTATCTATATGGAATGTGAATGTGGACATTTACATGTTAGTAATTTTTCTGATGTAATTATTCGTCGTCCAATTGATTTTTCAGAAGCAGAAATTGGAGAAAGCGGAATTATTCAAGTGGTTTCAACGATTCCAGAATCTTACCCAGGTCATAGTTTGCTTACGGAAGATGAAGGTGAAATCCTTGGTATAGATGATTGCCCATGTGGAAGAAAAGGAAAATATTTTAAAATAAATGGTAGATTGAAAAATGCAGAAATAAGGGGGTGTAGTGATACTTATGCAGACGGAATTAAATGATGAAATGAATAGAATTTCATTTCTTACAGGAACACAAGAGTTGGTAGAACAGCTTTCCAATGTTTGTGCAATGGAACCGTTTCATGAAAGAATGATAGAATTTTTGAATGAGGTTTCAAGAGAAGTTATGCAAGATACCAGAAGTAAGCAATATTCTGATGTGATTACATTTGGCTTTTGGATTCGAAAGGCTTCACTTTTAAAATTAAAAGAAAGATTTGAAAAAAAAGACAGTAATTATCGTCTTGGCAAGGGAGTGGTATTTCATGTGGGACCTGCGAATGTCCCTGTTAACTTTGCATATTCTCTTGTTGCAGGACTTTTAAATGGAAATGCAAATATAGTTAGGGTGCCTAGTAAGTTGTTTCCACAGGTTACAATTTTAACAGAAGCATTTAATAAGGTTTTGGATAAATATACAGATATGAAGCCGTATATTATTTGTGTTCGCTATGAAAGAAATCAAAAAATAAATGATTATTACAGTGCCTTATCTGATGTACGAGTTGTATGGGGTGGAGATCATACAATTGGAGAGTTGAGAAAGTCTCCACTGCCACCTCGTTCTAGCGAAATCACATTTGCAGATCGATATTCTATTGCAGTCATAGATGCAGAGTATTACTTAAATATTCCTAATAAAGAAAAAGTTGCTTTAGATTTTTACAATGATACTTTTTTTTCGGATCAAAATGCCTGTACCAGCCCAAGAATAATCGTATGGGTAGGGGAGAAAGTGGAAAAAGCAAAAGAAGTATTTTGGAAGGAAGCACACAACTTAGTTGAAAAAAAATATCAATTTCAATCTATTCAAGGAGTAAATAAATTAACCCAATGTCTAAAGATTGCAACAGTTTGTCCAGATATTAAAATAGAAGAGCATCGAGATAATCGTATTATCCGAGTGGCAGTTTCACAATTATCTGACAAGTTAATGGAGTATCGTGAGAATAGTGGATATTTTTATGAGTATAATTGTAAAAATATTTCGGAAATAAAAGTATTATGTAATGATAAACGATGTCAGACAGTTGCATACCTAGGCGAGAAAAATATGCTTTTACCATTGTTGAAATTTGGATGGAAGGGAATTGACCGTGTGGTACCTATGGGTAGCACAATGGATTTTGACTTAATCTGGGATGGTTATGATCTATCATCACAGCTTACAAGAGTTATTGTTTTCCAGTAAATCTATAAAATAATATAAAGCATTCTTGAACAAAAAAATGTCAATCATTATTATATATTGTTCATAAAGATACGTGTGGTGTTTATTTGTTTTGACTTTGTAGAATAGTTGTCATAAAAGTGAGGTACATACATGAGTGATTTAGCAATTTTTGGTGGCACACCAGTAAGAAAAGAAAAATTATATTACGGACATCAATGCATTGATTCGGCAGATATTGACGCAGTGGTGGAAGTGTTAAAGAGTGATTATCTGACCTGTGGTCCTAAGATTACAGAGCTGGAGCAGAAGTTATGTGCATTAACCGGAGCCAAGTATGCAGTGGTTTGCAGCAATGGTACAGCTGCATTGCATATGGCTTGTCAGGCAGCAGGGGTATCTACAGGGGATGAAGTAATTACAACCCCGATTACCTTTGCCGCATCTGCCAATTGTGCTTTATATTGTGGAGCAAAGCCGGTGTTTGCTGATATTGATGAAAATACTTACAATATCAGTCCGGATTGTGTGGAAGAAAAAATCACGGGCAAAACCAAAGCTGTAGTTGCGGTAGATTTTACCGGGCAGGCAGTAGAATTGGAGCGTTTGCAATCCATTTGTAAAAAGCAGGGCTTGGTTTTGATTGAGGATGGTGCCCACTCTATAGGGACAAAATACAAGGGTGCCTATGTGGGTTCTATAGCAGATATGACCACCTTTAGTTTTCATCCGGTAAAGACCATTACCGGAGGGGAAGGCGGTGCGGTTCTGACCAATAGTGAGACCTATTATAAAAAATTATTGTTATACCGTTCCCATGGAATTACCAGAGATGCAAAATTACTGGAAAAGGAAAGTCATGGCAGCTGGTATTATGAGCAGGTTGATTTGGGTATGAATTATCGTATGACAGACATCCAGGCAGCTTTGATTGGCAGTCAGTTATCTAAGTTGCAGAAGTTTTCAGACCGCAGAAAAGAAATCGTGGCTATGTATAATAAGGCTTTTGCGGAATTACCGGAAATCTTTGTTCAGAAAGAAATCCTAGAATCGGATACCACCAGACATTTGTATATTTTACGGTTACAATTAGACAAGCTGACCTGTAGCAGAAAAGAATTTTTTGAAGCTATGGCAGCAGAAGGCGTTTGCTGTAATGTCCATTATATTCCGGTTTATTATCATCCTTATTATGAGAAAATGGGTTACAAAAAGGGATTGTGTCCAAAGGCAGAAAAGCTCTATGAAGAAATGATGAGTCTGCCTTTGCATTGTGGATTGAAAAATCAAGATGTAGAAGACGTGATTCATGCGGTAAGAAAAATTGTGAATCATTACAGAAAATAGGCTGTCTTAATCTGTTACAGGGTGCCTTCTCTTTTACCTGCGTTCCCTTGCGAAAGAAGTAAAAATTTGGTATAATGATTGTATAGTTTTTGTTCGGAAATGTTTAAAAGTATACATATTGGGGGATATGTTTTAGGCAATAGAATGAGAGGGGGCGTTTGTGTATGCATTTTGATGACCTATGGCTTGGTGCCCACGTATTTGGATTGGCGTGTACGGTGTTTTTATCCTATGTGTTGATGCAAAAAAGAAAAGGAGAGTTTCGTTCTTTTTTGTTGATGTCAGTCTTATGTTGTATTACTGCATTGACTGGTAAGTGTTTTGGTATCGTGGCACAGGATAGTAGAGAATTGTTGTTGGCACTAAAAATGGAATATTTAGGCAAGTGCTTTGTGAATTTTTCTGCCTTGGTATTTATCGTGCGCTATAGTGGTATGCAGCTTCGCAAATGGATTTTTTTGATTTTTTATTTTGTGAATGTAATTGCCTGTGTAATGATTATGACCTTGGAGCATCATCATTTGTATTATAAATCTTTTTCTTTCTATGTAGAAAATGGAGTGAGTCATTTTCATATAGTTAGAGCGCCATTTTATTATTTCTACATGGCATTTTTGTGTATAGAAATGCTATTATATATTCTTATTTGTTTTTACAATTGGAGAAAAGTAGGGCGTATGCACCCTTTATACAAGTCGTATTTTACCATGGGATTGGCTTCTGTTATGCCGTTGGGGGTTTT
>JAFORL010000128.1 GCA_017393285.1 Lachnospiraceae bacterium | reverse complement strand
CGAGAAGGGGCAGAACGATTAAAGATGGTAAATCAAAATGTAGCTATTGCTTTGGAAAATTTAGATTTAGAGGGAAGAAGCAGAGTAGAAAAGTTACTCCGGATACATAATTTTATTGCATTATTGGTAACTTATCAGACGGGAACGACAACCAAATATACAGCTTATGATGGGTTAGTGAGTAATAGTCATGAGTGTGTATGCCAGGGATATGCATTGATTTTTTATAAGATGTGTACGGAGGCCAATATACCTTGTCGTTTTGTAACCGGAAAAGGTGTAGACCAGTATGGTTATACAGTTCCACACGCTTGGAACATGGTCAAGGTTGGAAATAAGTGGTATTATGTAGATGTAACATGGGATGATCCGGACAATTGGGCAAAACCAGTTACCTATGATTATTTTTTAGTAGGAAAAAATAAAATAAACAAAGAACATATTTTGGCAAAAAAGTGGAAATCTGCAAAATATAAGAAAAAATATAAAATAGCCTCCAAGAATTATAAATGGAAAGCGAGTGATTTCAGTACCGTTACCACAACGACAACGCCGAAGGCAACGGTTATGCCAACCACAACAGTCATGCCAACTGCAACAGCAGGTCAGGTTACGACCGCAAGACCAAGCACAACACCAAGTTGGAATACGACCGCAAGACCAATAGCAACACCAAGTTGGAATACGACCGCAAGACCAATAGCAACACCAAGTTGGAATACGACCGCAAGACCAATAGCAACACCAAGTTGGAATACGACCGCAAGACCAACAGCAACACCAAGTTGGAATACGACCGCAAGACCAACTACTTACATCACAGAAAGACCAACCCAGGATCCATATCAGGATGACAGTCAATACATCACAGAAAGTCCAACCCAGGATCCATGGTGGTAATAAGCTACCAAGATGAATAATAGGGGTGTTTTCTGCAAATAGGAAGAAGGGAGAACAGGATGTTAGATATTGAAAAGATAGAGAAGGAATATATATATGAGAAAGAGGATTTAGGTGCCTGTTATAAGGGAAACTATACAACTTTTCGTGTGTGGTCCCCAGTTGCCACCCGGGTGGATTTAAAGCTATATGCTGAGGGAAAGGGAGATTGCCTCTTAGAAACCATTCCCATGATGTTAGATATCAAGGGTACTTGGTATACCAAGGTAGATCAGGATTTGGAAGGAAAATACTACACTTACGAAATTACAGTACAGGAAGAAACTTATGAAGTAGTGGATGTATATGCAAAGGCAGTAGGTGTCAATGGAAAACGTGGTATGATTGTTGATTTTTCCAAGACAAATCCGGAAGGTTGGGAGCAGGATCAGGGACCCGTTTTAAAGCACTATACAGATGCAATTTTATATGAATTGCACGTGAGAGATGCGTCCATGGATTCTACCTCCGGCATAGTAGAGAAAGGTCTTTGGAATGGATTGGCAGAGGAAAATACAAAAAGTCCGGATGGATTATCTACAGGCTTAGCGCACATAGAAGAACTAGGGGTAACCCATGTCCATTTATTGCCACAGCATGATTACGGAAGTGTGGACGAAGCACATTTGGAACAAAATGTCTTTAACTGGGGATATGATCCTATGAACTACAATTGTTTAGAAGGATCTTACAGTAGTAATCCTTTTGATGGGGCTGTTCGTATAAAAGAAATGAAGCATTTGATTCAGACTTTTCATAAGCATGGTTTAGGGGTTGTTTTTGATGTGGTTTATAATCATACCTACCAGTCGGAAAATTCCATATTTGAACAGACTGTGCCAGGCTATTATTATCGTATGAAAGCAGATGGCAGTTTTTCCAATGGTTCCGGCTGTGGAAATGAGACGGCATCAGAACATAAAATGATGGGAAAATATATTTGTGATTCTGTATGTTTCTTTGCAAAAGAGTATCATGTTGACGGTTTTCGTTTTGACTTAATGGCCATTCATGATATTGAAACCATGAATCGACTGGCAAAGCAATTAAAAGAAATCAACCCAAACATAATCATTTATGGAGAAGGATGGGCAGCAGAAGAGCCTTTATTAGAAGAAACCCGTCTGGCAAAAAAGAAAAATGCAAGAAAAATGCCGCACATTGCTATGTTTAGCGATAACATTCGTGATGCAGTCAAGGGACATGTATTTGAAGTAGAAGCAAAGGGATTTGTAAATGGAGCAGCGGATATGGAAGAAGAGATTAAGTTCGCTGTTGTAGGTGCCACTTATCATAGTCAGGCGCAAGAAGGCAAGGAAGTCAGTTGGGCAGGGACAGCAGGTCAATGTATCAACTATGTATCTGCCCATGATGATTTAACTTTGTGGGATAAATTGGCCTTGACCAATCCAGATGCAGATGAAGAAACCAGAAAAGCCATGAATAAATTGGCCGCTGCGATTGTTTATACTTCTCAAGGGGTTCCTTTTATGCAGGCGGGAGAAGAGATGCTCCGTACAAAACCGGGAGAAGAAGTTGCAGGTAAATTTACAAAAAATAGTTACAATAAACCGGATGCCATTAATAGTCTCAAATGGGAACGAAAGAAAACCTATGCAGACGTGGTTGCCTATTATCAAGGTTTGATTGCCTTTCGAAAGGCACACAAGGGATTACGAATGGCCGAACCGGGACAAATCGAAAGGCACTTACAATTTTTAGATTTGCCTAGAAATGTAGTGGGTTATACTATACAGTGTGCAGATTTAGAAGAGAAAACCAAGGAAATCCTTATTATATACAATGCGAATAACAATGCAGTGACAATCCCTATGCCAGAGGGAGATTGGGAAGTATATATAGACGGAAAACAGGCCGGTGTACAGGCACTGCGTAGGGTAAAGGGAAAACAGGTATCAGTAGATGCTATTAGCTGTATTGCCTTGCTTTGTTAGTGTTGCCTGCATTGCATTGCCAGAGGGAAGAACAAGTGGTATGCTTTACGAATGTAAAAAAAAATGCTATAATCATAAAGAGTTGTTAGCGTCAGTGAAATAGTTACTTAAATCCGTACATCGAAAGGGTATGAGTATATGGATAAAAGAAAGACAGGTCAGAATTTAAAATCATATATGCGATGGCCTTTGTATTTATCGGTTCTATTGTTGGTTATGAATATCATGATTTATGCAGTAGACAAAGAAGCTGGTATTGTTATGACAGCATTTTTAATCCTATATATAGCAATTGCCTTGTTACTGTTTTTTATGAAAAATGCAGTAGTGCGGGCGGGTATGGTATCCTATGCCAACGATTATTCTCAAGTGCAAAGACACTTGATTCGGGAGATGGCTGTGCCTTATGCTATATTAGATACACAAGGATTTATCATGTGGGCCAATGATGAGTTTTCTAATTTGATGGGAGAAGTTTCTTATTTTGCAAAGCAAATTCAAGAGATACTTCCGGAAATTAGTGCAGAGGATTTGCCAGAGGATCTCAATGACAAAGAATTGCATATTTCTTGTAATGGGAATGCTTATAAAGTTTTGTTGCGTCGTATTGAAGTAGACAACTTTGGTGTAGAGACCATAGAGGCGGCAGAAGGCTTGGATGCCAATTCCCTCATTACAATGTATATGCAGGATGAGACAACCTTAAATCAATATAAACAGGAATTAGATGATCGCAAGATGCTGGTAGGCTTGCTGTATATTGATAATTATGAGGAGGCCTTGGCAGATGTGGATGAGGTAAAAGTTTCCTTATTGACAGCCTTGATTGATCGAAAAGTGACCAAATATATGCAGAGCATGGACTCCATTGTCAAAAAGTTGGAGAAAGATAAATATTTATTTTTACTAAAAAATAAATATTTACCACAGTTGGAAAATAGCAAATTTTCTCTTTTGGAGGAAGTGCGAGGCATCAATATAGGCATTGAGATGGCAGCCACGATTAGTATGGGCTTGGGCTTTAGTGAAGAAGGCTACCAAAAAAGCTACGAATATGCCAGAGTTGCCATAGATTTGGCTCTTGGACGTGGTGGAGATCAGGCAGTTGTAAAAAAAGGAGATCAGATTTCCTATTACGGTGGCAAGAGTGTACAGGTTGAAAAGAAAACTCGTGTAAAAGCGCGTGTAAAGGCACATGCACTACGAGAATTAATGGAAACCAGAGATCGCGTAATGATTATGGGACATTCCATTGGCGATGTGGATTGCTTTGGTGCCGGAGTGGGTATATATCGTATTGCAAAAACCTTAGGTAAAAAGGCCAACATTGTAATCAACGATATTACTTCGACCGTACGTCCGGTAATCAATCGTTTTTTAACCGATGCAGATTACGAAGATGATATGTTCTTAAATAGTCAACAGGCATTGGAATTGGTAGATGACAATACTTTGTTAGTCATCGTAGATGTAAACAGACCAAGTTATACAGAGTGTCCGGAGTTATTGGAAAATGCAAAGACGGTAGTGGTATTGGATCATCATCGACAGGTAGGGGATGCTATTGACAATGCGGTATTATCTTATATCGAGCCTTATGCTTCTTCCACTTGTGAGATGATAACAGAGATTTTACAGTATATAGATGACAATTTAAAATTGCGTCAGGTGGAAGCAGATGCCATGTATTCAGGAATTGTTGTAGACTCAAGTAATTTTGTGACAAAGACCGGTGTGCGTACATTTGAAGCCGCAGCTTTCTTACGTCGTTGTGGTGCAGATATTACAAGAGTAAGAAAAATTTTTCGCAGTAATAAGCAGGAATATAAATTGCGTGCAGAAGCAGTGCATAACATGGAGATTTATTTAGACCATTATGCCATTACAGAGTGTAAAGCAGAAGGTGTGGAAAGCCCTACTGTATTGGGGGCACAAGTTGCCAATGAATTGTTAAATATCACAGAGGTAAAAGCGTCCTTTGTTTTAACCTATTACAACGAAAAAGTGTATGTCAGCGCCCGTTCCATTGACGAATTGAATGTACAGTTGGTTATGGAAAAACTTGGCGGTGGTGGACATCTCAGTGTTGCAGGTGCCCAGTTGAAAGATGTCACAGTGGAAGTAGGAAAACAAATGGTGAAAGATGCATTAAACAGTATGCTGGAAGAAAATAAAATTTAAGTTGGAGGAAGTAGAATGAAAGTAATACTATTCGAAGATGTAAAATCTGTTGGAAAAAAAGGCGATGTAGTAGAAGTCAATGATGGATATGCCAGAAATTGTATTCTAAAGAAAAACTTAGGTGTAGAAGCAACCAAAAAAGCCTTAAATGATTTAAAATTAAAAAATGCAAATGATAAAAAAATTGCCCAGGAAGTATTGGAACAGGCACAGGCATTTGGAAAAGAGTTAGAAGAAAAGAAAATAGAAGTAACTTTAAAGACCGGAAAAGATGGTAGAAGTTTTGGTTCTGTTTCGGCAAAAGAAATTGTTGAAGCAGCTAAGAAACAGTATGGCTATGAATTAGACAAAAAGAAAATGCATTTGCCGGAAACCATAAAAACATTGGGAACTTACAAGGTACCTATTCGTTTACATCAACAGGTTACGGTGGAGCTGACAGTACATGTTAGCCAAAAATAACTAGAAAAGGATGAGGACCAGGTAATCGGTCAGCCGATTTCATTTATAAAGTCATGAGATAGATTCCAGGATCTGTTTCATGACTTTTCATATCAAGTTTGAAAAAAGGAGCATGCAAACATGGATGAAGCACTTATAAAAAAAACACAACCATATAGTGCAGAAGCAGAGCGGGCAGTCATCAGTTCTATGTTGATGGATAAAGATGTCATAACAGCAGTTTCGGAAATTTTAGTGGCAGATGATTTTTATCAAAGACAATATGGTTCCTTGTATGATGCAATGATTCAATTGCATAACGAGGGTAAGCCTGTGGATTTGGTTACGTTAAAAGATAAATTAATAGAAATGGCAATGCCACCAGAGTTAAGTAGTGTGGAATTTATCCGGGAATTAATGTCTGTGGTTCCCAATTCCTTAAATGCGAAATATTATGCTGGTATTGTTAGGGATAAATCACAATTACGCAAATTGATTAAGGTGACAGAGCAGATTACCAATACTTGTTATTTGGGAAATAAACCGGTTGCTGATATTATGGCAGAGACGGAAAAAGATATTTTTCATTTGTTGCAAAATCAGGCAGGTGGAGAGTTCCAAAGCATCAAAGAAGTGGTGATTGGTGCCATAGAAGGAATAGAGAGAGCGGCAAAGACGGCAGGAAAGGTAACAGGAATTGCCAGTGGTTTTTATGATTTGGATTATAAGACGGCAGGTTTTCACCCTTCTGACTTGATTTTGGTCGCTGCCCGTCCGGCCATGGGAAAAACTGCCTTTGTCTTAAATATTGCAGAACATGCCGCAGTAAAAGAAAATATCCCAACTGCAATTTTTAGTCTGGAAATGTCAAAAGAACAGTTGGTAAAACGTATTTTATCTATGAATTCAAAAGTAGATTCACAAGCGATGCGTACAGGTGAATTGCAGGATGACGATTGGATCAAATTGGTGGAGAGTGCGAAGGTGATTGGTAATTCTAATTTGATTTTAGATGATACACCGGGAATCACCATTTCAGAATTGCGCTCCAAATGTAGAAAGTACAAGCTGGAATTTGGATTGGGCATGATTATTATCGATTACTTGCAGTTGATGCAGGGTAGCAAGGGCTCAGAATCCAGACAACAGGAAATATCAGAGATTTCCCGTTCCTTAAAAGCCTTAGCCAGAGAGTTAAATGTACCGGTGATTGCCTTATCGCAGTTGAGTCGTGCGGTAGAGCAAAGACCGGATAAAAGACCTATGCTATCGGATTTGCGTGAGTCAGGTGCCATCGAGCAGGATGCAGATATGGTTATGTTTATTTATCGTGATGATTATTACAACAAAGACTCAGAGGAAGCAGGCATTTCAGAAATTATCATTGGAAAGCAGAGAAGTGGACCAACCGGTACCGTAAAACTGGCTTGGTTGTCGCAATATACCAAATTTGCCAACTTGGAACGAAGTCGTGGTTAAATTTATGTTGGTGTCAGTGGATGCAAGGGGGGATTTAGGATGACAAATCAGGAATTGATTAAAAGTGCAGTAGAAGCTAGAAAAAATGCCTATGCACCCTATTCTCATTTTTATGTAGGGGCAGCAATTGAAACGGAAGAGGGCAGTGTCTATACCGGTTGCAATATAGAAAATGCAGCCTATGGACCTAGCAATTGTGCAGAACGGACAGCCATCTTCAAAGCAGTGAGTGAGGGACATCGCAAATTTCGAAAAATTGCCATTATTGGCGGGCATGAAGCAGGGGACCAAGTTGCTGGTTTCGCAACCCCTTGTGGCGTATGTCGGCAGGTGATGATGGAATTTTGTGAGCCATCGCATTTTGAGATTGTTGTTGCAAAATCAGTAGAAGAATTCGAAACATATACGTTACAAAAATTGTTTCCGGAAGGATTCGGTCCTGCCAATTTATCGTAATAGCAATTGCTTGTAACAGTTCAGCCAGTGGGCTTCTTTACAGGTTTGCAATGGGGGATTTGAAAGAATAGGGAATGGAAATTTTACACAAAATATTTTGCGGTAATGTGGATCAAAAATGGGTAGAATAGGGATCTAGTAAGAGAGGTGTTACTTATGAGAATGTTTGATGTGATTGAAAAAAAGAAACATGGAAAAGCTATGACAAAAGAAGAAATACAGGAAATGATACAGGGCTATGTGGCAGGAAGCATACCGGACTACCAAATGGCCGCCTGGGCCATGGCTGTGTATTTTGCCGGTTTGACAGATGCAGAGTTAGGAGAATTGACCTTGGCAATGGCAGATTCCGGTGAGCGTATGGATTTGTCAGGCATTGCCGGTATCAAGGTAGATAAGCATAGCACAGGCGGCGTGGGGGATAAAACTACCCTTGCAATTGCACCTATCGTTGCTGCTTGCGGGGAAAAAGTAGCCAAGATGTCTGGTCGTGGTTTGGGACACACAGGTGGTACCATTGATAAATTGGAATCGATTCCGGGCTATCAAACAGAAATACCTTTGGAAGACTTTTTTAAAAATGTAAATACAAATGGCTTGAGTGTGGTGGGACAATCAGCTAATTTGGCACCAGCAGATAAAAAATTGTATGCATTGCGTGATGTCACCAATACAGTGGACAGTATCCCTTTGATTGCGGCGTCTGTTATGAGTAAAAAGTTGGCAGCAGGTAGTGATAAAATTGTATTAGATGTGACTTGTGGAAGTGGTGCATTTATGAAATGCAAGGAGGATGCTGTTACACTAGCAGAAAAAATGGTTGCAATTGGAGAACATGCAGGAAAAGAAACCGTAGCCTTGATTACCAATATGGACACCCCTTTGGGAGAAAATATCGGAAATGCCATGGAGGTGGCAGAAATTGTTGCACTTTTAAATGGCAAAGGAAAGGAAGACTTGTATGCGGTATGCATTTATTTGGCTAAGACCATGTTATATTTAGCCAAGAAAGAGAAGAACCCACAGATTACAGAAGACGATTGTGAAAAGATGGCGATAGAAGCGGTGGAAAATGGCAGTGCCCTAAATAAATTAAAACAAATGGTAGCGGCACAAGGCGGAGATGTTTCTGTAATTACAGATCCAAGTAAGTGGAAAAAGGCACAATATGCATATGAAGTAGTGGCACAAGAGAGTGGATATGTGACACATACAGATGCGATGCAGTTGGGAATTGCATCTATGGTTTTGGGTGCAGGTCGTGAAAAAAAGGAAGACAGCATCGATTTTGCTGCAGGTATCCAATTGTTAAAAAAGACAGGAGACGCTGTGACAGTAGGAGATACCTTGGCTGTCTTATATACGGAGAAATATGACACAGTGGTAGATGCAGAGAAAATTTTACGAGAAGCTTATACCATTAAAAAAGAGAAGCCTGCGCCTGAGCCATTGATTTTAGCCAAAGTAACGAAAGATGGGGTGCAATGGTTCGGAAAGTAGCGATGCGGTTGCAAAATAATAGAAAGTAGAGTAAAATGAGAAGATAAGATGTAAGGAAAAAAGGAAAGGAAATCATTATGAAAGTTTTAAGTGTTGGAATTCCATGCTATAATTCCGAAGCGTATATGAGTAGAGCTATTGAATCTTTACTTCCAGGTGGGGAAGATATAGAGATTATTGTAGTAAACGATGGGTCATCTGATGGCACACAAAGAGTTGCAGAAGAGTATGCTGCAAAGTATCCTACCATTGTAAAGGTGGTTAATCAGGAAAACGGCGGACATGGAGAAGCGGTAAATGCAGGTTTACGCAATGCAACCGGTTTGTACTACAAGGTAGTAGACAGCGATGATTGGGTGCAGGAAGAAGCCTTGCATAAAATTATAAAAAAATTAAAGGAATGTATTGAAAATCAAGAACAGTTAGATATGTTGATTTCCAATTATGTCTATGAAAAGGTGGAGTTAGGAAAGCAAAAAGTCATTGATTATAGAAGCTGCTTACCAACAGACCGCATCTTTACCTGGAATGAGATTGGACATTTTAAAAGCAGCCAAAATATTTTAATGCATTCAGTTATTTATCGTACCAAGATGTTGAAGGAATGTAGATTAGAGTTACCAAAGCATGTCTTTTATGTGGATAACATTTTTGTATATCAGCCTTTGCCGTTTGTAAAGAAAATCTATTATTTAGATGTAGACTTTTATCGTTATTTCATTGGTCGTGAGGATCAATCGGTAAACGAAACCGTTATGATGGGCAGAATCGACCAACAGATTACAGTAACCAAGCTTATGATCGATGCCCATGATTTGACCAAGATTAACTGTAAGAAATTAAGAAAATATATGGTGAAGTATCTGGTTATGATGATGACAGTTAGCTCTGTATTTTTGGTTAAGATTAACACCAAAGAGAGCTTAGAAAAAAAGGCAGAGCTATGGGATTATTTAAAACAGAAAAATCTAGGCTTGTATAAAGAAATGAGTCGTTATTTTCTTGGATTAACTATGAAGATGAAATCCAAGGCAGGTAGAAAGATTATTGTCATTGGATATCATATATCTAGAAAGATATTTGGATTTAACTAGAATGGTAATGGCGATAAATCTGACGGTATTACAATTGTCAGAATGTACGTAAGAGTCGCTAGCGTAAGTAACAAAAGTGAGTCGGAGGTCGATAGAGGTCCAGATTTTCGTCCGCACCCCGTTTGTCAAGTATTTTGTGTAAGTTTATATTTTATATTAGCTGGTATAATGATACCGATAAAAATTGGGGCTGTCGCAATAACGATTTATAAAATCATTATTGTGACAGCCCCTTTTGTTATTCATTTTCCGTATGTTTATTGGGTTCCCAATCTATTGACCAGTTTCTCAACCCTTCGATCGCATGTTGATAATTTACTTTATATACTAAGGTATATAAAATCAAAGCCAATAATGTGCCATAAAAAACATCTACACAAGAATGTTGTTTTAAAAACATGGTAGACAAACAAATACTTACTGTCAATACGCCGCATGATAGCAATACAGCTTTATGCTTCTGGCATTTTTTGTTTTGCCAAAGGCATAAGAATAAGCCAATAGAATTAAATACGTGAATACTTGGGCATACATTTGTCGGTGTGTCAGAGCGGTAAATATTTTCTACCCATTTAGCAAATATAGAATCACTTTCCAAAACAGCAGGACGTAAAGCCTGGGCATTTGGAAAGAAAGTATAAATCAACAAACAGATTGTCATGCCGGCATATAGAATGGCACAACAACGATAAAACCCCTTTTTGTCTGTAAAAAATAAATAAAGCATACCGGTTGCAATATAGGCAAACCATAGTAAATAAGGAATAATAAAATATTCGCAAAAAGGTATGCAATCATCTAGTGGCATATGCACAGAAATATAACTGACATGTTTTCTTTGTTCCAAATAAAAAAACCAAGGTAAATACAGCAGGAAATAAGAAAATAACCATGCATGTTTATACTTGTACAATTGCTTTTTTATTTTTTCCATTCGTACCTAACACCTCCCGATAAGAAACCGATATATACAAGAACTTTTGGCTTGTCTTGTAATCCGACTACAATCTATTGTTTCTTATAACACCAAGATTATAGCACAAACCTAGAAAAATAACAACGGATAATAATGATTGTAAGAAAGTTGTAAGTAATTGTAAGCGAATGTTATAAATATCCTAAGGATTTAATAATAAAAATCCAAAGTGTCAAAGTAATGGCAGATGCCAGGGTGGTAAGCATAACCACGCTGGAGGTTAACACGCCGTCATTGTGCATATTTTTTGCCATAATATAGCAGGAAGGTGTAGTAGGCGAGCCTAGCATAATCAAAAGTGCAATTAATTTTTCTTTGGTAAATCCCATAGAAATAGCGATTGGTAAAAAAATTGCCGGTTGAATCAGTAATTTTAATGCAGTTGCTACTAAGGTTGGTTTGATTTTTGCCATGGCAGAACTGCCTTTAAAAGTGACGCCAATACAAACCAAAGCCAATGGGGATGCCATTTTTGCAAAACTGTCAATGGTCTTGGTAACAATGACAGGCATATGGGTGTACCAGCCGGTCAAAGACCAAATACTAGCAATTAAAATGGCTAGCAAAATAGGATTGGTACAGATATTTTTTATGGCATTTTTATAGGTGTAGTTGTGGGAATCTGGGTCTTGTGCTTCAAAAGAAAGTACAATGACGGAGTAGATATTGTACAGGGGCACTGCGCCGATAATCATCAAGGGTGCCATTCCGGAATTGCCGTATATATTTACGATAAAGGCAATTCCGAATACTGCTGCACTTCCACGAAAAGAGGCTTGCACAAATGCACCACGAATGGAGTCATCTTTTACAAAAAATTTGGAAGCACCCCAAATGCCCCAAAAACAGATCGAAGTTACAATGGCGCAAAATAGTACGAATTTCAAATCAAAATTGCTTCGCATATCTGTGGCTGCAATATCTGTGAATAGTAAACAGGGTAATGTAATTCTGAAATTGAATTTGTTTGCTTTTGCTGCAAAATGATCGTCCAGCATATCTATCTTTTTTAGAAGATAGCCTATTACCATTACCAAAAAAACAGGAATGGTAGCATTGATACTGTAAATAAAGTTTTCCATGGGCTTAGTCAGATCCTTTCTGGTAAAATGGTTCGGTCGAATATCTTCCGATTTGAAACTATGCATATCCTTGCGGAGCATATATTGGAGACGGAGATAATACCCTGCCTGAGAGAAGTTGTTCACCCTGTCTGTACTTCGTTAAGAGGTGTGGTATCTCTGTCTGAGATATATGATAATGGATTCTAAATGAAAATGCAAATAGAACTGCCCTTGATTTTGCAATGTTTGCCACATTGGTTACAAATATGGAAAGGATTAGCTGGTGGCATAGCTATGACAGACATATCTTTCTTGAAAGTGGAGTTTGGCACGTTCTATTCGTTTGCGAACGGTAGCAGGTTTAATGGAAAGCACTCTTCCGATTTCTGCAGAGGACAAGTGATAAACAGTGGATAAAATAAGGGGTTCCCGTTCGTGTTTGGGTAAAAGGGATAATACCTGTTTGGTATGCTCATTATAATAGTGATCTTTTACATAATTTTGTGAATAAAAAGAAAATAAAAGTGTGTCAGAAGTTTTGTCCTTTGACGTAGAGCCAGACCAGTTTTCTTCATAAGCAAGCAGAGCCTGCTCTGTTTTTTGGTTGGCTTGTTGAATAAATTGAGATAATACCTGATATAAGGCAGAACCATGTGTGTTCCCATAAGACTGCTCTTTGCCGGAAGCTGTGAGAGATAAATAATGTTCCGCAAAGAATAAAAACGTATCATGTACAATGTCTTCTGCCAGTTGGCAATCTTGTAAATGTTCTTTTGCAAATGAAATGAGAGAATCCCAGTGTAACGCATATAGCGTCTGAAATCTTTTTTGATTCATCTGGATTCTCCTATATGTAATTATAATGTGTGTATTCGTTTTTCTTCAAAAAGTAACCCATATGCATTTACACCAGCAAGTGTAAATAGGACAGTAGAAAAACGATGTTACAAAACGTTACTTATCATACAATAAGAAGGAAAAAAAAGCAAGGGCTTTTTGGAGAAAATTAGAAAATTTAGAAAAAATGAGGTAACAGTTCAGCCGGGGGATTCATAAAGTGCCAGATAAAACAAGAAAAATAAATAAAAAGAATGGCTGGTCACTTTATGCAAGATTGGTGTCTGTCAAATAGAAATAGAAATGCAAATCTTCTTTAGCCTGCAAGGAGTCAGGTATTTGTTTTATCTCCGTCGGAGCTTGCAACTTCGACGGAGATAAATGCGACCCGTGCATACGCAGGTATTTTGTCAGCTATGCTGACGCAAATTCTGCCCCAAGTCTCGTAGGGAGAGACTTGATATATCTATTTAATTATCATCCTCCTCTTCGTATTCTTCTGATTGCGTTACCGTTACAGAAATGCTATCACTTTTGCCAGAGAGAATGGTGGCTGTGACAGTCGTTTTTCCTTCTTTTAGTGCTGTAATTTTGCCAGAACTACTCACTTTTACAATGCTGGAATCTTCTACAGCAAAGAAAGGAATCTCAGCAGTATACTTTGGCTTCAAATTCAACCAATCCATCAAATCATCGGTATCTTCCAATACTAAAGTTAAGCTGCTGGTTCGAAAGCGGATGCTGACTGCAGCAGGCGTTACGCGAATCGTACATTTTAAACGCATCATTTTTTGATTATTACGGTAGACCGTTGCATAGACCTTCGTATTACCCACAGCAAGTGCATCTACATAACAACTGGTATCGTTATTTTCTCTTATTTGTGCAATGGCATTGTTCGTTGACTGGAAGATGATTTTTTCAGCATCTGTACAATGTTTGGCATACAATAAAAAACTCTTTCCTTTGACTATTTTTTTAGTTTTTACATTGAGCCGAATTTCTTTTGGCGCACTGGTATAAGGCGCAGCATGAATAGCTGGCTTTGGCAATGTAATCGAAAGGATACATAGCAAAGAAAGAAAAAATAAAGGAATCCTTTTGGATAAATTAGTAAACATAGCAATCTTCCTTTTCTTAAATGTAGGACAAAAATGTCTTGAAATTATTGGTTACAGTATTATATGAAAGGATTGCACAAGTTCGGGCAATCTTTATGTATGGAAACAAGAGTCGTTGAGACGCTAGTACATATACATAGCAAGAAAAATTTCATAGTTGATTAGTATAGTCATAGGCTGACCTGTTACCGCTTGTAGCAAGCGATTGCATGCAAATTGCTACTGTCCTTGGCAACATATATGTATCATACGCCCCTGCACTGCAAAGTATGCAGGGCTACTTGAATGGTTACTTTATTTGTACTTCAATTGTAAGCTACAATTCAGCCTTTTGTCTATACTCATCATAAAGTTTAAATTTGTCATTAGTATGGTAAATATTAGAACAAAGTAAAATACTTTTTTTACAATCACATTAAAAAAAAATGTAAAACGCTTGTAATGATTGAAAAATCCTGCCAACCGTTCAGCCGAGTCATTCATAAAGTGCCAGATATACACAAAATTGCCATACTTTGTTGTTATACTAAATAAAAATGAAAGCTACTGCATCACTATAGTATAGGAAAGTGAAAAGGAGAATATGTAGATGGAAAAGATATTGATTGCAGATGATAATGAAGATATTATTGATATTTTGTCAAATTATATTCAGAAAGAAGGATATGAGCCGGTTGTAGCCAAAGATGGCAAACAGGCAATTGCAGAATTTGAAAAAGAAAATCCAGTGGCAATTCTACTAGATATTATGATGCCCGAAATTGATGGCTATGAGGTGTGCAGAATCATACGGGCAAAATCTAACATACCTATTTTGTTGGTAACGGCAAGGGGAGAAGATTTTGAACGTGTGATGGGATTAGATATTGGTGCGGACGATTATATTGTGAAACCATTTAGTCCCAATGAGGTGATGGCGCGTATTCGTGCGGTATTGAGGCGAACACCAAAACAGATTACCACCGTTCAGAGTGACAAAGTACTGCAAATTTGTAATTTGGTGGTAAATATGGAAGAGTATACAGCAATCATCAATGGAAAGAAAATACCCTTAACCAAAAAAGAAATAGAAACCATGTGGATTTTGGGGCAGAATCCCAATAAGGTATTTACAAGAGATAATCTGTTAGACAGTTTATGGGGATTCGATTATTTTGGTGATAGTAGAACGGTGGATTCCCACATCAAAAGATTACGTGCAAAAATTGATAAGGAGGAGCACCCGGATTGGAAAATCAAAACCATTTGGGGTGTAGGATACAAATTTGAAATTGTGGAAGAATAAGAAAAACTTTCCTTTGCATAAACGGTTATTCGTACAACTTTATGTGAGTTTTAGTGTGATTTTATTTGCTTTTGTTCTGGTTACCGGGATTACCTATATGCATCGATTCGAGGAAAGTATTGTAAATACCTATAAAAAAACATTAAAAAGTCAAGGCAGACATATAGCGAAAGAAATGAGCCTCTTCATTCAAAAAAATGACACCGAAGGAAGTTTTGCCTATCAGGAATATTTAGACAGTATGGCAAATAGCGAAAATACAGATATTTGGTTTTTAGATAGCGGCTTGTCAAAAACGCCATTGGAAAAAGAATTTACCAATGCAGATATTACAGATGTGCGTTTGTCAAAGGAAGTGAATACGGTTCTGGCAAAAGCCAAAAATGGAAAAGTAGCCTATGCCTCAGGGTATGATGGCATTTATGAAAAAACGATGATGTGTGTAGCCGCTCCCTTGTATAATAGCAAGCAGGAAGTGGTGGGCATTGTGCTTTTAAATTCTTTCGTAGAACAGCGTGATGCTACCATTGCAGCCAGTCGTAGATATTTGCTCTGTAGTCTGGTTGCCGGTGGGCTGATTGCTTTACTGCTGTCTTGGATTTTGGCAAGAGTCATTACCAAACCCTTGTCCCGTATGCGACAGATTACAAGAGAATTGGCGGAGGGCAATTACGAAAAGAGAACCAATATCAAAGTTTATAACGAAATTGGAATTTTGGCACAAGGCATGGATATGCTGGCTCAGAGATTAGGGGAAAATGAAAAAGAACGTAAATCCATGGAACAGGCTAGATTGGATTTCTTTTCCAATGTATCCCATGAGCTTCGAACACCAATCACAGTTATGCGTGGCTATTCGGAAAGTTTGGCAGACGGGGTAGTGAAGGAAGAAAAAAAATCAGATTACTACCAGCGAATGATTACAGAGTGTAAAAGTATGGAACGTTTGGTGGGAGATTTGCTGACCTTATCCAAAATGCAAAATCCGCATTTCGTCATAGAGAAAGAGCCTGTGAATTTGGTGCAGGTATTTCAGGATATTTTGCGTGGATTACAGGCAAGTGAACAAGAAAATCATATAGAATTTGTTTTTTCTTATGCCACGGAGGTTATTCTCATGTTGGGTGATTATGAACGTTTGCGACAGCTCTTTTCCAATATATTGAACAATGCGGTGAAATTTTCTTCTCCAGGTGGACATATCTGGGTAACGATTACAGATGGGGAAGAAATATGTGTGACTGTGCGGGATGAAGGCGTGGGAATCTCAGAGGAGGACTTACCGAATATTTTTGACAAATTCTATAAATCTAAACTACGTCAAAATGCCAAAGGGTCAGGCTTAGGTTTAGTCATTGCCAAATACATTGTAGAAAAACACCAAGGCAGAATAGAAGTAGAGAGTGGGCTGGGAGAAGGTACCAGCTTCCGTTTCTATTTTCAGGCATTTCACGGAGAATGGGAATAAGAAACATCAAACTGTGCCCGACGAAATCCAATCCGGCGCAGTCGCTTATGGTCCATGCAAATGGGAATGTTACATGCGTATTTATGGCAAGAATCATGAACAGCAAAATGTTGTGACTGGTGCAAATGGGAATGTTACACGTTTGTTAAATATCTGTTAAATGCTAAAAAAATATTGCAAAATAGAATATATTCGGTTATAATGAATACAATAAAAAAAGAAGTAATATATCTCCTGGGATGTTCGATACTCTTGATATTTTGAACCTACATTTATTTATACGGGAAACCTATATTTTTGTGATGATGTCAGGCCACCATTTTGCAGTGGAAGACAGGGGCGCAAGTGCGGTAACCCACCTAGCACATGCTAGGAGTCAAAATTCAAGAACCGGCATTTTGGGGTATATGACTGGATATAAGAGTAGCAGCGATGCTACTCTTTTTTTATGTAATAGGAAATTGCGATGCAATTTCCTATTACATAAAAAACGCGACCCGAGGATGCGCAGACCACAGAGGCGGGATAGTTTGCTTACTTCTTGCATAACATATATTTGCCTCAAATCGGCCATATAAGTTTCACTTGACAGATATTGAGGAAAAGGGTATGATGAAATTACCAAAATAAGTAAGTGGAAAGGACTGCTTTCCAGTTATTCGGACATTAGAAAAATTCCAATCGGAGAAGTTTTGTAACCGAAGATATAAGATGCACATAGGGGTGTGCGCGCAGGGGCTGAGGTGATGAAAAATGCAAAAATGGATTCGGATTTGTTTCTTTGCAGTATTGCTATTGTGTATGCCGTATGGGATTGCAAAAGCAGAAAATGGGGTGGAAATTGCAGACAATGAAGATGGTACAGTTACAGTATTGTATGCCAATGAGAGTGCAGCCAAACTTGCAGTAACTGTAAAAAAAGAAGGTTCAGATACACAGTATAACTATTTTTTGACGGGTGATGCCATCGATACCAATATTCCATTGACAAGGGGGAATGGTAATTATCAAATATCGGTATTGATTAACATTGTAGATAGTCAGTATAGTCCGCTTACCACACAGAAGGTGGTATTGCAGTTGGCAGATGCAAAGTCTGCATATCTGACCTCCAATCAGATGATTAGTTGGGAAGATACCAATAATGCAATCAAGAAGGCGAACCGGTTAGCAAATCAATACCAGAGTCAGACGTCAAAAATCAAAGCTATTTATAAATACTTGGTAAAGAATTTTGAATATGACTATGATAAATATAAACAAAATAGCAACGGTAATTTGGCTTATTATACACCGAACATAGAAGATACCTTTGAGAAAAAGAAGGGAATTTGTTATGATATTGCTACCCTTACTTCTTCTATGATGCGAAGTGTAGGTGTACAGACCCAGATGATTACAGGTTACCCAAATAGTCAATATTTTGACGGTACCCAATACCATGCTTGGAATAAAGTATATTATAAAAAGTACAAAAAATGGGTAGTAATGGATATTACTTGTGACATGTGTTTATTTCAGCAGGGGGTTCCTTATCGAAAGTTAATCATGAAAAAACGGGCTGTGCAATACAACAATATAAAATACATATATTAAAAGATGAGAAATACAGAGATAGCTGTGAGATGGCTATCTCTTTTTTTATGCAATTTCCTATTGCATAAAAAACGCGACCCGAGGATGCGCAGACCGCAGAGATGGAGTTAATTGCTGCGCAATACCGCGGTCGCGCTAGAGTTTTGCAAGCAAAACTCTTTGTTCATAAAAAATGAATGGAAAAGATTTCAAAAAAGTAGGAAAGAGCTGTAGCTTTTTCACTTTCTGAAAGGTATTACTATTGAAAGAGAAAAATGAATGGAAAAGATTTCAAAAAAGTAGGAAAGAGCTGTAGCTTTTTTGCTTTCTGAAAGGTATTGCTAGTGAAAAAGAAAAAATGAAAGAAAAAGATTTCAAAAAAGTAGGAAAGAGCTGTAGCTTTTTCACTTTCTGAAAGGTATTGCTAGTGAAAAAGAAAAAATGAAAGAAAAAGATT